>NZ_JAFCUQ010000017.1:0-150455 GCF_049896625.1 Pseudomonas sp. TWP3-1 | reverse complement strand
TTTTACAACAACGAACGGCTGCACTCGAAACTGGGATATCTGCCACCGACCGTTTATGAGCGGGCAATGGCGTCAAAACCACCTATCGAGGTGCCCGGAATTAGTTGACCACTGCACTTGATCTGCGCCCTCATAAGCAATTTTCCGCTCACCACTACTAATCCATAAGCGGATTTCCGCTCAACTCTTTGCGCCACCCCCTCTAAACCGCCCCTCCCCCTGTTGGCACAGCTCCTGCTATAGCCCCCGCAGGCTGCGTTTTAACGCGCTCCACAAAAACAATTAAACGAAGGATCCTTCAATGGATAACTCCAATACCCTGCCGCTTGGGTCGGCTGCCGCGCCGGCCAAAGAAAGAACCACCGCGAGCCGGATCAAATCGATCTTCAGCGGCTCCGTCGGCAACATGGTCGAGTGGTACGACTGGTACGTTTATGCCGCCTTCTCGCTGTACTTCGCCAAGAGCTTCTTCCCTGCCGGTTCCTCCACCGCACAATTGATGAACACCGCCGCGATCTTCGCCGTGGGCTTCTTGATGCGGCCGATCGGTGGCTGGCTGATGGGTTTGTACGCTGACAAGGTCGGGCGCAAGAAAGCCTTGATGGCTTCGGTGTATCTGATGTGCTTCGGCTCGCTGATCATCGCCCTCAGCCCGAACTACGCCACCATCGGCATCGGCGCACCGATCCTGCTGATTTTCGCCCGTCTGCTGCAAGGCCTGTCGGTCGGCGGTGAGTACGGCACCTCCGCCACGTACCTGTCGGAAATGGCCACCAAGGAGCGTCGCGGTTTCTTCTCGAGTTTCCAGTACGTGACCCTGATTTCCGGCCAGCTCATCGCGCTGGGCGTATTGATCGTGCTGCAACAGACGCTCACCACCGAGCAGTTGTACGCGTGGGGCTGGCGTATTCCGTTCGCCATCGGCGCGCTGTGTGCAGTGGTCGCGCTGTACCTGCGTCGCGGCATGGAAGAAACCGAGTCGTTCACCAAGAAAGAGAAGTCCAAGGAAAGCGCGATGCGCACCTTGATGCGTCACCCGAAAGAGCTGGCGACCGTGGTCGGCCTGACCATGGGCGGCACGCTGGCGTTCTACACCTACACCACCTACATGCAGAAATACCTGGTGAACACGGTCGGCATGAGCATCTCCGACTCGACCACCATTTCTGCGGCCACGCTGTTCCTGTTCATGTGCCTGCAACCGATCATCGGTGGCCTGTCGGACAAGATCGGCCGCCGTCCGATCCTGATCGCCTTCGGCGTACTGGGGACGATTTTCACCGTACCGATCCTGATGACCCTGCACACCATCCAGAGCTGGTGGGGCGCGTTCTTCCTGATCATGGCGGCGCTGATCATCGTCAGCGGCTACACCTCGATCAACGCCGTGGTCAAAGCCGAGCTGTTCCCGACCGAGATCCGCGCGCTGGGCGTCGGCCTGCCGTACGCACTGACCGTGTCGATCTTCGGCGGCACCGCCGAATACATCGCGCTGTGGTTCAAGAGCATCGGCATGGAAACCGGTTACTACTGGTACGTCACCGCGTGCATCGCCGTATCGTTGCTGGTGTACATCACCATGAAAGACACGCAGAAACACTCGCGCATCGTCACTGACTGATTCGTCAGTCGCTTCACGAAAAAGGGGCAGACCTGTGCAAGGTCTGCCCCTTTTTTCGTTGGCTGCCGATCAGCGGTCATTCGATTAATCACCGGTTAATTGGCTGACGCGATCCTGCAGCTGTCTGAATCGACCAAGGTTGAACGCCCCGCCGAATGCCAATCGAGTTTAAACCTGCGGCCCTTAACATCGATTTAATCGATACTTATCAACATTAATTTGCGCTTTTTAATCAATTTAGTTGGCGTAGCATTAAACCCATGCAAGACACACACGCCAACCCATTCGGAGTACACACCATGAAAACCAAACTGATCCTCGCCTTCGCCCTGTCCGTACTGGCCACCAACACATTCGCTGCCGACGGTTTCGACCGCACCGGTTCGGCGGTCGCCGCTGACGGTTATGATCGCACCGGTTCTGCCACAGTTGCCGCTGATGGCTACGACCGCACCGGTTCCGCGACTGTCGCTGAGGATGGTTTTGACCGTACCAACTCGGCTACTTTCGCCGCTGACGGCTATGACCGCACCGGTTCCGCTACCGTTGCCGAAGACGGCTACGACCGTACTCAGTCCGCCTCCATCAGTTAATCGCCTGACGCATAGCGCACAGCCCGGCTTCGGCCGGGCTTAGTTGTTCCTGGAGACTGGAAATTGCCGCGCCGCGCTTGCACTATTGGGCGCCTATAACCGCCCGCCAGGATCACCCGCCATGCCCGATGACATCCATTTCTACGAACCCGCCAACGGCCACGGCCTGCCCCACGATCCGTTCAACGCGATCGTCGGCCCGCGCCCCATCGGCTGGATTTCTTCGCAGGATGCCGAGGGCCGGTTAAACCTGGCGCCCTACAGCTTTTTCAACGCGTTCAACTACATTCCGCCGATCATTGGTTTTTCCAGTGTCGGGCGCAAAGACAGCCTGAACAATATCGAGCAGACCGGCGAGTTCGTCTGGAACCTCGCCACACGCCCGCTGGCCGAGCAGATGAACCAGAGCTGCGCGATGGTCGCGCCCGAGGTCAACGAGTTTGAACTGGCGGGGCTGACCACGGTGGCGTCGAAAGTGATCTCCGTACCACGAGTCGCCGAAAGCCCGGTGTCCTTTGAATGCAAGGTCACGCAGATCATTCAGTTGCAGCGCGCGGATGGCGAGACGGTGCCGAGCTGGCTGATCCTCGGCGAAGTGGTCGCCGTGCATATCGCCAAGTGGCTGTTGAAGGACGGCATCTACGACACCGCCGCCGCAGAACCGATTCTGCGTGGCGGCGGGCCGGCGGATTATTTCCAGCTGGGGCCGGAGGCACTGTTCAAGATGTGGCGCCCCGGTGCTGCGAAATAGTCTTTACCAGATCAGATCGGCGTCTTCGGTGACGCCCTTGAGATTGTCCAGTTGATTGATCGCTGCTTCGTCGGCGGCGATGGCGCCGGGGAACACCTGATCATCGAACAGTTTATGAAACCGTGGCGCGCCGCCATCGACCAGGGCTTTGACGGCGATTGCCGCGTGGTAACCCTTGTTGCCGCCCAGCTCGACGGGGACTACAGCAGAAACCGCTTCGAAGTGTTCGAACTCTTTACGTGCCATGTTTTTAGTTCCTGGCTCAGTCAGATAGGCTGGCCATTAAACCCTCAACCGGCGAGTTTGTGTACCGCTGCCGTGCATTGACCCAGTGCCTGTGCCGCCGACACGTCTTTAAACGTGTGGAAATCGAGGCTGTTGACCACCAGCTCTTGCACCAGTTCGCCGAACACCTGCATCGCCGGGCTGTTGAAATAAGCGGTCATCGCTTGCTGGTTGCTCCAGAATCCGCAGACCAGCCACAACTCGGAATCGCACTGCGAATGCTGCAAGGCAAAGCTCAGGCAACCGGCCGCGGCGCGCGATGGCTCGATCAGCGCGCTGAGGCGCACACCGAGTTCCGCCGAGCGCCCGGCGCGTGCACGAACGAAGGCCATATGACTGACGGGAATCTGCTTGGACATTGTTCAACCCTCCCAGGGAGTCGCGTGGCAGCCGGGGGACGGGCTGCGACAGGATCCAAGGTTAAGGGCCGGGCACCGCGCGCCGTTAGTCGATTCCTGCCGCTGCGTTGCACAATCCTGCGAGAGTGGCTTCGCGCGCTGTAACAACCTGTAAAAGCCTGTCACCTTACCGTCATGCGAGTTTCAAGCAAGTTTGCGCGCTTGCAACCCGTCATGTCTGGGCAGCACATTGACTCCGTGCAGAATCAGGCAAGCATCTCGCAGGATGTGTCTACCGCTGCGGCTTGCACAAACATATGCTCTGCCCCACTTCACCTCCCCTGAGGAAGCCGTGCATGCCGTCACTCGATCACTCCCAAGCCCCGCCCGATGCCGAGATGGAAAAGCAGCGCGCAGAATTGGCGACGATTATCCGCCGCAACACCTCGGAGGATGGCAGTTACGCCACCGCCATCGATTCGCTGCTCATGTCGCGCCACACCCAGTCGCATGATTTCGCCTCGGTGCTCGCGCAACCGGCGCTGTGCATCATGGCGCAGGGGCGTAAAGAAGTGCGGTTGGCCGATGAGTTCTTCAATTACGACCCGCTGAATTATCTGGTGGTCTCGGTTTCGATGCCGCTCAGCGGGCGGGTGGTGAACGTCTCACCCGAAGAACCGATTCTTGCCATACGGCTGGACATCGATCCGGCGGAAATCACCGCGCTGATCGCCGACGCCGGTCCACTCGGCATGCCGACCCGACCGACCGGGCGTGGCTTGTACGTCGAACGCATCGACAGCGCCATGCTTGACGCGGTGTTGCGCCTGGCACGCCTGCTCGACGCGCCAAAAGACATCGCCATGCTCGCACCGTTGATTCGTCGGGAGATTCTGTATCGCCTGCTGCGCAGTCCGCAGGGGCATCGGTTGTATGAAATTGCGATTGCCAACAGTCAGAGCCATCGCATCAGCCAGGCGATCAAATGGCTTAACGGCAATTTCGAGCAGCCGCTGCGCATTGATGATCTGGCCAAAGAAGTGAACCTGAGCGTGTCGACCTTGCATCACCGCTTCAAGGCGATGACGGCGATGAGTCCGTTGCAATATCAGAAGCAGCTGCGCTTGCAGGAGGCGCGGCGCTTGATGCTCGCGGAGGGGCTGGAGGCTTCGGCGGCGGGGTATCGGGTCGGGTATGAGAGTCCGTCGCAATTCAGCCGCGAATATAGCCGGCTGTTCGGGGCGCCGCCGTTGCGGGATTTGGCGCGGTTGCGGCTGAGTGTCTAAAAGCACCCCCTCACCCCAGCCCTCTCCCCCAAGGGGGCGAGGGGGAAAGGGAGCCGATCTTCAAGCTTTTCAGAACCTGAGTTTGACGCGGAATTTCAGGTCGATGTATCTCGAACAAACAACTCGGTCGGCCCCCTCTCCCTCCGGGCGGTCCGACGTTTCGGGAGGGCTGGGGTGAGGGTAGGCTTTTGACGATAAATTTCAAACCGCCCGAATCACATGCTTGATCTCCTGAAACGCCGCCAACCCCCAAGGCCCCAACTCGCGCCCGACACTGCTCTGCTTGTACCCGCCCCAAGCCGCCTGCGGGAAAATCACCTGCGGCGTATTGATCCACACCAGCCCCGCTTGCAACGCATTGGCCACCCGATCCGCCGTCTCGGCATCGCGCGTCACCACGCTCGCCACCAGCCCAAACTGGCTGTCATTGGCCAGCGCAATCGCCTCAGCCTCTGAAGCAAAACTGCGCACACAAATCACCGGGCCGAAAATCTCTTCGCGCCACAGCGCGCTGTCCAGCGGTACTTCGGTGAAGACCGTCGGCTGCAAGAAATAACCGCGCGGCAGATCGGCCGGACGATTGCCGCCGCAGACCAGTTTCGCCCCGGCGCTCAAGCCGCGATCAATGTGACCGAGCACCCGTTGATACTGCGCCTGATTGACCAGCGCACCCATTTCCACTTCAGGATCGAACGGATCCGCCACGCGGATTTTTTCCGCACGCGCCTTCAGACGGATCAGGAATTCATCCGCCAATTCATCCGCCACCAACACACGACTGGTCGCTGAACACATCTGCCCGGCATTGAAGAAACCGCCGCCGCAGGCCAGCTCAATCGCCAGATCGAGGTCGGCGTCTTCCAGCACCAACAACGAGGATTTCCCACCCAGTTCCAGGCTCACACCCTTCACGGTTTCGGCGGCGCGTTGCATCACCTGCACACCGACTGCATTGCTGCCGGTGAAGGAAATTTTCGCAATGCGTGGATCGGCCGACAGCGGCGCGCCCACCGCCAAACCTGTGCCGCAAACCAGATTGAACACGCCATCCGGCAGCCCGGATTCAGCAATGATCGCCGCCAGTTCCAGCTCCGGCAGCGGCGTGACTTCCGAGGGTTTGAGCACCACGCAGCAGCCGGCAGCCAGCGCCGGGGCAAGCTTCCACGCGGTGGTGACCATCGGGAAATTCCACGGCACGATCAGCCCGACTACACCGCACGGTTCCCGGCGCAAACGCGCACTGAAATCATCGCTGGGCAGCGCCACATTGCTGTCCTGGCCGGCGTCGAGGCCTTCGGCGAGTTCGGCGTAATACTCGAACGTGGCGATCACATCATCGACGTCGATGGCCGCTTCGAATTGCGGTTTGCCGTTGTTGCTCGACTGCAATTTCATCAGCTGCTCACGACCCTCGCGCACGCCGTTGGCGATGTTGCGCAGGATCACGGCGCGCTCGGTGCCGGTGGTTTTTGACCAGTTTGTAAACGCTTCGGTGGCGGCGCGCACCGCGAGATCGACTGCTTGCTCATCGCCGCCATTGACCGTGGTCAGCAGCGCTTCGGTTGCCGGGTTGATCACCCGCAAATGCTCGCGGCCGGCAGACCATTGGCCGTTGATGTACAGGCCGTCGAGCGTGGTAGGAAAACTCATTGCAAAGCTCATTGGGCCACCGCCTGCATCCACTGGTTCTGATCGATTTCAATCAAGGTCGGGCCTTGCCGATCGGTCGCGCAACGCAGCGCAGTGCGCAGTTGCTCGACGCTGTTGATCGCTTCGGCGGCGCAGCCGAGTCCTTTGGCCACGGCGATAAAGTCCGGGGTGTAAATGTCGACGCCGACCGGTTCGATGGCGCGGTTGACCATGTATTTCTTGATCTCTTCGTAACCCTGGTTATTCCACAGCAGCACGATCACCGGCACCCGCGCTTCGACGGCACTGGCCAGTTCCGGCAGGGTGAATTGCAGGCCGCCGTCGCCGATCAGGCACACCACTGGCGGTCGCGCGCCGTCCTCGATTTTGCCGCCAAGCCACGCACCAATCGCAGCCGGCAACGCGTAGCCGAGAGTGCCGTAACCGGTCGAGGCGTTGAACCAGCGGCGCGGATGGTCCGGATTGAAGGTCAGGTTGCCGGTGTACACCGGCTGCGTGGAATCGCCGACGAACACGGCTTGCGGCAGTTCATCGAGAACTGTTTCGAGAAAAAGTGTTTGCGCCAGAGTCGGCGCGTCCCAGCTTGCGGCCAGTTCAGTGCTCAGACTTGCAGCACGTGTCTTGCCCCAATCGCAGCTGCGCTCGGCGAGTTTGTGTTGCGACAAAGCACTGAGCAACGCTTGCGCGGCGTTGCGCGAATCGGCCACCAACGCGAGGTGCGGCGGGTAGTTGCGCACGGTCTGATCGGCGTCGATATCGATGCGCAGCAGCTTGCCGGGAATCTCAAAACCACCAGCAAACGTAACGTCGTAATCGGTCTCCGCCAGTTCGGTGCCGATGGCCAGCACCACGTCGGCATCAGCCACCAATGCGCGAGTCGCAACCAGCGTTTGGGTCGAACCGATCAGCAGCGGATGGTGCGACGCCAGCATGCCTTTGGCATTGATCGTCAGCGCCACCGGGGCGTCGAGCAGTTCAGCCAGTCGGGTCAGTTCCGGCGCTGCGTCGATGGCGCCGCCCCCCGCGAGGATCAGCGGACGTTTGGCGTCGGCGAGCAGGTCGCTCATGCGTTTCACCGCACTCGGCGATGCTCCGGCGCGATCAATCTTCACCGGCACACTGGCGAGCAGGTCATCGGCATTTTCCACCAGCACATCCAGCGGAATCTCGATGTGCACCGGACGCGGTCGGCCGGCCTGGAACAACGCAAACGCGCGGGCCAGCACCGCCGGCAATTCCGCCGCTGACATCAAAGTATGCGAGAACGCCGCCACGCCGCCGACCAAAGCGCTCTGATTCGGCAGTTCATGCAGACGCCCGCGTCCGCCGCCCAACTGGCTGCGCGATTGCACGCTGGAGATCACCAGCATCGGAATCGAGTCGGCGTAAGCCTGGCCCATGGCGGTCGTGATGTTGGTCATGCCCGGGCCGGTGATGATGAAGCACACGCCGGGTTTGCCGCGGGTGCGCGCATAGCCGTCGGCCATGAAACCGGCGCCCTGCTCATGCCTCGGCGTGACGTGGCGGATGCGCGAACGCGCCAGCCCGCGATACAGCTCCACAGTGTGCACGCCTGGGATCCCGAACACCTGCTCGACGCCATAAGCCTCGAGTAACTTGACCAATACTTCGCCACACGTCGCCATGTTCTTCGCCTTTGTTGTTCGCTTTTGTTTTTTTGGATCGGGCCCCTTACTTGCGCTCATTGGAACGGCCGGCGTGTAGCCGCAACAATCGATAAAAAGTCATACTAGCCATGTCCTTACGTCATACCTTGGATCCACATGAAACGACTGCCGCCCCTGCCCGCCCTGCACACTTTTCTGATCACTGCGCAGTGCTGCAACTTCACCCGCGCGGCCGAGCAGTTGCACATAACCCAAGGCGCGGTCAGTCGGCAGATCGCCGGGCTGGAAGAGCATTTGGGTTATCCGCTGTTCATTCGTCAGGCACGCGGTCTGGATCTCACTGCCGAGGGGCGGGAGTGGTTGCCACGGGTGCAGCAGGTGTTCGCGCTGATTGGTGACTCGGTGGAGCAGATCGGCGCCAAGCGCGAAACGCTGCAACTCAAGGCGCCAAGTTGCGTGATGCGCTGGTTGTTGCCGCGTCTGTTGCAGTGGCAACGCGAGCGCCCGGACGTACCGGTAAAACTCACGACATCGCTGGCGCATGGTGTGGACTTTGCGCGGGAGCAGTTTGATGCGGCGGTGATTTATGGTGCGGCGCCGGAGGATTCAGCGGGTGCGCTGCATTTGTTTGATGAACAGCTGACGCCAGTGTGTTCACCTTCACTGCTTGAGGGGTCGCCCGGGCTGCTGGCGCCGGCCGATCTGCAGCAGCATTTGTTGCTGCACCCCACGCATGATGCTCAGGACTGGACGGTGTGGCTCAGGGCGGCGGATTTACAGCTGAGCAATATCGCCAGCGGCCAGCATTTCGAGACGCTGGATCAGGCGATGTCGATGGCGTCGCACGGGACGGGGGTGGCGATTGGGGACTGGTCGTTGATTGGCGATGATCTGGAGGCGGGGCGGCTGGTGATGCCGTTTGAATTGAAGGTTGGGACGGGGTTGGGGTATTACCTTGTGACGCCGCAGACTTCTGAACCTACCGGGAAACTGCGTGAGCTGATGGATTGGCTGGTTGGGCAGGCTCATCGGCGGTGAGGCTTGGCCCCTCACCCTAGCCCTCTCCCAAGGGAGAGGGGACCGATCCGGGGATGCTTGAAAATGACGCCGACCTGAAAGTTTTTGGGTGTATCCATAATCGACTCGATCTTTCAGGTCGATGTCAGACGCAAGACACCTCGGTAGGCTCCCTCTCCCTCTGGGCGGTCCGACGTTTCGGGAGGGCTGGGGTGAGGGGCTTTTGACTTAATACCCCACAGCAAATCTCTGCCGCGAATGCTTCGGCGTTTCCACTTCGTCGATCATCGCAATCGCGTAATCAGCAAACGTGATCCAGCTGCGGCCTTCTGCACTCACCAGCAAATCATCTTTGCCGACGCGAAATTTGCCACTGCGCTCCCCTTCGACAAACTCCGCCGACGGCGACACAAACGTCCAGTCCAGTTCCTGCTCCTGGCGCAACGCATCAAGAAACGCCGCACCGGCACTCGCCTCGGCTTTGTACTCGTCCGGGAACCCGGCGCTGTCGATCACCCGCGTGCCATCGGGCAGCAACAACGACCCTGCACCACCGACCACCAGCAAGCGCTTGACCCCGGCCTGCTTCAGCGGAGCGACCACAGCCGCTGCCGGCACTGTGGCGAAATGCGCGGCGCTGATCACCACATCGTGACCGGCCACCGCGTCCTGCAAAGCTGCAGCATCCAGCACGTCGACATTCTTGCTGACCACCCCGGCACGCACGCCGATCTTCGACGTATCCCGCGCAATGGCCGTAACGCTATGCCCACGACGCAGGGCTTCTTCCAGCAGTTGGCTGCCGGCACGACCGGTGGCACCAATGATTGCGATCTTGCTCATGACGTTCTCCAGTTGGCTTGAGAATGTTGCGACTTCAGATTCTTGTGGCAAACACTTTCCCTGTGGCGAGGGAGCTTGCTCCCGCTGGAGGGCGAAGCACTCCCCTGCATTTTTCAGTTACACCGAATTGGCAGGATTAGCGCCTGCTGCGCAGACGAGCGGGAGCAAGCTCCCTCGCCACAATTCGGTTTTTCAGCAGGACGTCGGTGTATCTCATACAGCGCTGACTACCACTTCATCTCGCCCTTGGCGACTTTGGCGCTCAGTTCCAGCGAGCTTTCTTCGCCGAGTTGCGGGTAGCGTTTTTTCATGGCTGTGATCAGTGCCGCAGAATCCTTGGCTTTTGCAGTTTCTGCGTCGAACGCCTTGATGTAGTCGGCGGTGAATTTCACGGCTGCGAGGGAACGTGCGCTCTCGCCGAGGTAATGACCCGGCACCACGGTTTGCGGTTTCAGGGTCTCGATCGAGTGCAGGGTTTCGATCCAGTCGGCATGCGATTGCGCAGTCTGGGTGTCGGCCATCCACACATGGATGTTCTCGGCGACCACTACACCACCGACCACGGCTTTGATCGACGGGATCCACACAAAGCTGCGATCCGGCTGTTTGCCGTCCAGACCGACGACCTGCAATTTCTGCCCTTCCAGCATCAGGCTGTCGCCTTTGAGCACGCCCGGCACGATGGTTTTGGCCGGCACGTCAGCGCCCATTTTTGGACCCCAGAACGCCAGTTTTCCTTCAACGGTTTTTTTGATGTGATCAACGGTCGGCTGCGAGGCCAGCACCTTGGCGTTGGGGAAGGCCTGGGTCAGGGTGTCGAGGCCGAAGTAGTAATCCGGATCACCGTGGCTGATGTAGATGGTGGTCAGTTGCTTGCCGCTGGCGCGGATCTTTTCCACAACTTGTTCGGCCTGGGATTTGCCAAATTGCGCATCGACCAGAATTGCCTCTTTCTCGCCGCTGACCAACACCGAGGTCACCGGGAAGATTGCCTGGGTGCCTGGGTTGTAGACATCCAGCGTCAGATTGGCCGCAGCGGCGTGGGCCGCAAAGCCGAGGGTGGCGGTGGCGAGTAAAACGCGTTTGAGGGTGGTGAAGCCGATCATGTGTTGCTCCGCTGTTTGAATGCCATGTCTGGCGATGAGACAGAGCTTAGTTGCCAGACTCAGTACAAAAAATGCGATGCTTGAACATAGTTTGTTTCTGAAAGCGGGCAAATCATGGATCGTCTCCAAGCAATGCGGGTGTTTGTCACCGTGGTAGATCTGGGAAGCCAGTCGGCGGCGGCCGATCATCTGGACCTGTCGCGGCCAGTAGTTTCGCGCTATCTGGCGGAACTGGAAGACTGGATCGGCGCGCGTCTGATGCATCGCACCACGCGTAAATTGAGCCTGACCACCGCTGGTAACGAAATCCTCCCGCGCTGTCGGCAGATGCTGGAACTGTCCGGCGACATGCAGGCTGCGGTCAGTGAACCGGCCGATGCACCGCGCGGCTTACTGCGCATCAGCGTCAGCACCTCGTTTGGCCAGGCGCAACTGGCTGATGCAATGGCGGCGTTCGTCAAAGTGTATCCGGGGGTCAGCATCGACATGCAAATGCTCGATCGCACGGTGAATCTGGTGGACGAACGAATCGATCTGGCGATCCGCACCAGCAACGACCTCGACCCGAATCTGATCGCCCGGCGTCTAACCGTGTGTCGTTCTGTGGTCTGCGCTGCGCCTGCGTATCTGCAAGAGTATCCGGCACCAAAACGGGTGGAAGATCTGAGCCGGCACAACTGCCTCACTCACTCGTATTTCGGCAAGAGCCTGTGGCATTTCGAGGAGGACGGCGAGCCGGTTTCGGTGCCGGTGCAGGGCAACATCAGCGCCAATGAGGCCAGCACCCTGTTACGTGCGACTTTGGCCGGTGCCGGAGTGGCGATGCTGCCGACCTATCAGGCCGGAGTGCATGTTCACGCCGGGGAGCTGGTGCGTTTGCTGCCGCATGCCGAGCCTCGGCAGATGAACATCTACGCGGTCTACGCCTCGCGCAAGCACATGCCGGCGGCGTTGCGCTGCATGCTGGATTTTCTGGTGCTGAGATTTCCCGAAGACCCGCAGTGGGATGCCAAGTTTTGATCTTGTTCTATGCTGAATGTAGTACCCACGGGTATTCGTTCAGAGGTCAACGCCATGAACATCAAAACAAGAAGATATTTCGCGATTTTCATCACCTGCGCAGCGACGCTGGCGCTCTACGGCACCGCGGCCTGGCGGGTCGAACAGGCGCGACAATTGCCACGCGAATATGCGAGCTGCAACTACGAACGCTGCATTCCGCATAACGCCACGCTCAACGCATTGCGCTGAGCCGGCATAAAAAATGTGGGAGCAGACTTGCTCCCACATGGGTTGGCTTATTGCTCGGTTTTGAGTCGATCGCGAAACGCCTTCGGCGAGATCCCCACTCGGCGTCGGAACAGCCGCGTGAAGTTGGTCGGATCGGAAAACCCCAACACTTCCGACATCTCATAAATCGTCATGCTGGTGTAGGTCAGCAAACGCTTGGCTTCCAGCAACTGCCGCTCGTGCATGATCTGCAACGCCGGCTGCCCCGCCAGTTCGCGGCACGTACCGTTGAGGTGCGACACTGAAATCCCTAGCCGATGCGCCAGATCCTCGACCTTGACGTGCTGGCGGTACGTCTCCTCCACCAGTTGAATGAACCCGTTGAGGTATTCGCGCTGACGTTGCGGACGCTGCGACGCGCTATGGCGCTGAATCGCCTGACGGCTGACCCAGACCATGATCACGCTGGCCAGCGAATGCATGAGCATTTCCCGCGCCGGTTGATGGCCGGTGTACTCGGCCTGCAACGCGGTAAACAGACTGTTCAGGTACTCCGCGTCCTTCCCCGCCGGATAACTTCCGGCCTGCGCCAGTGCATGCACGGCGCTGCCCAGCTGCGCCTGCAAATGGTTGATCAGCGGGGTCGCCAGCGTGACGACGAACCCTTCGACGTCCTCGGAAAAACGGAAACCATGCACCGATAACGGCGGCAGGATCTGAATCGCTGCTTCGTTGAGCTCTGTGCGTTGACCTTCGATTTCAAGCTCTGCCTGACCTTTGAAGACGAAGAGCAACTGGCACAAATCGGCGTGGCGGTGGGGTTTGATCTCCCATTGATGTTCGCGGCTGCGTTTGGAAATGGTTTCACAGTGCAGCAAGTCAGGGGTCGGCCAGTCCAGGCTTTCACCGTAGAGCTTGAACACCGGAATCGAAGGCAGGTCAGGCTTGTTCATCACTTCAATCCAGGCCTCTGGGGTTGCGGGCGATAATCGCACCGATTGGCAGAATGTACAGGTATCAGCTCAGTTTTCACCTTCAATTGACAGACCCGCAAGGGAAAAATGCAAGCACTCGAATCCTTTAAATTTTTCACCGAGCTATTTCGCGTGAAGCTTGCGAGTCATAAAAACAATGAAAACGCTGAAAACCCAAGTCGCCATCATTGGCGCCGGTCCGTCCGGATTGCTCCTCGGTCAACTGCTGCACAACGCCGGCATCGACACCCTGATTGTCGAGCGCCAGACACCCGATTATGTCCTCGGGCGCATCCGCGCCGGGGTGCTTGAACAAGGCATGGCAGAGCTGTTGCGCGAGGCTGGCGTGGGTCAGCGCATGGATGCCGAAGGGCTGGTGCATAGTGGTTTCGAACTGGCGCTCGACGGGCGTCTGGTGCACATCGATCTGCAGACTTTGACCGGCGGCAAAACCGTGATGGTGTATGGCCAGACCGAAGTCACCCGTGACTTGATGGCCGCTCGTCGGGAGACTGGCGCTCAGACTATTTACCGCGCAAGCGATGTCGTCCCCCATGGCATGAAAAGCGATGAAGCTTTCGTCACCTTCGAAAAGGATGGTGAATCCTGGCGCGTCGATTGTGATTACATTGCCGGTTGCGACGGCTTCCACGGCGTGGCCCGGCAGTCGATTCCTGCCGACTGCCTGAAAGTTTTTGAACGGGTTTATCCATTCGGCTGGCTGGGTATTCTCGCCGACACCCCGCCCGTCCACGATGAACTGGTCTACGCCCGCCACGCACGCGGCTTCGCCCTGTGCAGCATGCGTTCGGCGACGCGCACGCGGTATTACCTGCAAGTGCCGGCGGAGGAGAACGTCGATGATTGGTCGGATCAGCGCTTCTGGGACGAACTGAAAAGCCGTCTGCCCGCGAGCCTCGCCGACAAGCTGGTGACCGGCCCGTCGATTGAAAAAAGCATCGCGCCGCTGCGCAGTTTTGTCGTCGAACCCATGCAATACGGGCGGATGTTTCTGGTCGGCGACGCCGCGCACATCGTGCCGCCGACCGGTGCCAAGGGGTTGAACCTGGCCGCCAGCGATGTCAGCACGCTGTTCCGCATTCTGCTCAAGGTTTACCGCGAAGGGCGCACCGACCTGTTGGAAAAGTACTCGGAAATCTGCCTGCGTCGGGTTTGGAAAGCCGAGCGCTTTTCCTGGTGGATGACGTCGATGCTGCACCGTTTCGATGAGCACGACGACTTCAGCCAGCGGATTTGCGCGTCGGAACTCGACTACTTTGTCGGCTCGGAGGCAGGGCAAAAAACCATTGCAGAAAATTACGTCGGTCTCCCGTACGAGGCTATCGAATAGCTTGCTATCGACTTACACTGGCGAGCACTTACCCGCTCGCCATGGCGGGATTCATCTCTGCCCGCAGGTTCGCCCGTGACCAATCTAAACCAGCCTGACACGCCCAAACCGGCCATTCGCAGTGTGCTGATCGCGCTGATGCTGGCGATTTTTCTCGGTGCGCTGGATCAAACCATCGTCGCCGTGTCGATGCCGGCCATCTCCGCACAATTCAAGGACGTCAGCCTGCTGGCCTGGGTGATTTCCGGCTACATGGTGGCGATGACCGTGGCGGTGCCGATCTACGGCAAGCTCGGCGATCTGTACGGGCGGCGCAAACTGATGCTGTTCGGCATGGGCCTGTTTACGCTGACGTCGCTGTTGTGCGGCATGGCGCAAAGCATGGAGCAACTGGTGCTGGCGCGGATCATTCAGGGCATTGGTGCTGGCGGGATGATTTCGGTAAGTCAGGCGATCATCGGCGACATCGTGCCGCCGCGTGAACGCGGGCGTTATCAGGGTTACTTCAGCAGCATGTACGCGATGGCCAGCGTCGCCGGGCCGGTGCTCGGTGGCTACATGACCGAATATTTGTCGTGGCGCTGGGTGTTTCTGATCAACTTGCCGCTGGGCCTTGGCGCATATTGGGTGGCGCGACGCAATCTGCGCGGGCTGCCGATTCCGCAGCGCAAACCGGTGATCGACTACCTCGGCACGTTGCTGATGATCATTGGCCTGACCGCGTTGTTGCTCGGTATTACTCAGGTTGGCCAGGGCCATGCTTGGCGCAGCACCGAAGTGCTGGGTTTGTTGGCTTGCGCGGTCGTAGTGTTGGCGATCTTTGTCTGGCATGAACGACGTACCCGCGAGCCGTTGCTGCCGATGCACCTGTTCGCGAATCGCAGCGCATTGCTGTGCTGGTGCACGATTTTCTTTTGCAGTTTTCAGGCAATTTCGCTGATCGTGCTGATGCCGCTGCGCTTCCAGACTGTCACTGGCGCCGGTGCCGATAGCGCTGCGCTGCACTTGCTGCCACTGGCGATGGGGCTGCCGATTGGTGCCTTTTTCGCCGGGCGTCGTACTTCGATCACCGGGCGCTACAAACCGCAGATTCTGACTGGCGCAATCCTGATGCCGATCTCGATTCTCGGCATGGCCTTCAGCCCGCCTGATGCGACGCTGGTCAGCGGTCTGTGCATGTTGCTCAGTGGTATCGCTGGCGGCATGCAGTTCCCGACTTCGCTGGTGGGTACGCAGAATTCGGTGGAGCAAAAGGACATCGGCGTTGCGACCAGCACCACCAACCTGTTCCGCTCATTGGGCGGCGCGGTGGGTGTGGCGTTGATGTCGGCGCTGTTGCTCGCGTTGTTGCAGGATTCGAATTTTGCGCATCTGGCGGGCAGTTCGCTGATGAGCGAAGGGCATTCGGGGAATGTGTTGCTGGATGGTTTGAATGCGGCGCCGGGGGATGCACAGAACGCCTTGCGTGCGGAGTTGCTGGTGACGTTCCGGCATTTGCTGATGGTCAGCGCGGCGGTTTCGTTGCTGGGACTGGCAGCCGCGATTGCGATGCCCAATCAACTGTTGCGCGGGCGGGAACACACCGCCCGCTAGCAGCAAAAATCTTCAAGGACTGTAATACCCGACAGCCACCAGGAAATGCCCGACCTTCTTCAGGTACGCATGTTTGTCCTCGACCTTGCCGGTCACCGGGTTTTTCCAGCGGTATTCGTATTCGCCTTCATCCTGCTTGCTGATCAGCGCCAGAATCGGCTCGCCCACCGGTTTGCCTTCCGGGTCCTTGACCTTGCCGAAATCGGTATTGATCAACCGCAGGTTGGTGCCGTGGGCGACATAGCGCTGGGTGTCCAGATCGACCACGAACACATACAGGTCATCCTGCAAGTAACCGCCCCTCAGCGAGTTGATTGCGGTCAGCGTGCCCTTCTCGTCTTTCCCCAGATCAGTCGCAGCCTTGTCGAGCAAGGATTTCGCCTGTTCCGCTGACGCGCGCGGCAAGTAATACCCGACCGCCAGAATCCGCTGGCCGATGCGTTGGTAGAACACATGTTTGCGCTCGACCTTGCCGTCGGCCTGATTCTGCCAGCGGTATTCGGCCTGCTGAATGCCGTTGCCTTCCGGCACTTTCAAGGCGTCCTTGAAGGCCTTTTGCAGATCCGGCCCGAGCACCTCTGTGACATCGCGACCGATCAGCGCCGACGACGGCCCGCCGCTGGCGAGCATCACGCCTTTGGTGTCGACCACGAACACGTAACGATCCTTGTCGACAAACTCGCCCTGACGACTGAACGCCGCGAACGCCTTGTCGCCATTGTCGTGGTAATAGGCAAGGGCTTTCTCCAGCAGGGCAATCGCAGCCTTGCTGTCACCCTTCTCCGCGGCGGCACTGGCCTGGCCGAGAGTCAACAGCAGTACCGCGCCGAGCCAGGCCAGCTTATGCAAAAACCCCATGACGCATCCCTCGTTCTTGTTGATGTTTCAAGAGCGTAGACGGCCTGGGGCTATGTATGGATATTCAGGTTGGTTCTGGATATTGCACAGTTCTTGTGGCGAGGGGATAAATCCCCTCGCCACAAGAGTCCCTATCGATTAGGGCCGGGCATTGAGCTGTTGTTGCAGGTTCTGTATCTGCGCCTGCAGGGTGTTGATGTTGCGGGTCATCTGGGCACGGAACGCGTCGAACTCGGCGGTGTTGGTGGCACCCTGCGGCGCGGCCGGGCGGTTGTCCTGCTGGCTTTTGAGCACGACGATATCCTGCTCCAGACGATCAATCGCAGCGCTCGGGTTGCCCTGTTTTTTCAGCGCCGTGATGTCAGCGCCGAGGCTCTTGAACTGGGCATCGAAGGCTTTGAGCTGAGCGTCAACCTTGCTGGTGTCGGCCGGCGCGCTTTTCAGTGTTGCAAGCTCGGCGCTCAGGGCTTTGACCTGCGCCTGCAATTCGCTATTGGCTTTCTGCTGTTCGCTGGTCTGCGCGGTCATCTGTGCCAGGCGCTTGTCCAGATCGGTCGCCTGCCCGGCGACGCCTTGCTGTTGCTTGCTCTGATCCTGGAGTGCGCTTTGCAATTGCTTGATCTGCAATTTCAAGGCTTCGCTGTCGCTGCTGACGTTGCTTTGACTGGCCACGACCTTGCCGGAAATGTCCTGCAAACGGCCGGCCGCTTCCTCACTGATCCGCGCGAAGCTTTCCTGGGTTGCCACCAGTTGCTGCTCCATCAGCGAGATCTGCTGAAAGCTCCACCAGGCCAAGCCGATGAAGGCAAAGAACAAGGCGCCGACCAGCGCCCACAACGGCCCGGTGCTGGCGGATTTGACCTTGACCACCGGCGGCGTGCGCGAGTGCACGGAGGTGCGGGTGGTGGTCGGGAAGTCGTCGTCATCGAGAGGGTCGGCACGCAAGCTCGGTACATCATCGAAATCGTCGTGGGCATCGTTACGCATGGACATTGAGGCAACCTTTGTAAAACACGGTGGTGGCAGATTGCGGCGAAGTATAAACCCCAACAGCCGCACGCATTGACCCTCAACCCGCAGTCCGGTTCATTGCCGGCTGACTGATGGGTGTCAACGTATGTCCTGGGCTTTCCACCAGCCACAGAATTCATCGAGGGCAGTCCACAGACTGACTTTCGGATCGTAATCCAGATAATGCCGGGCGCGGCTGATGTCGAGGGTGAAATTTTTCTTCATGACTTGCATACCAAGGCGCGACAGGGTCGGCTCGGGACGACCGGGCCAGAGCTTGCACACGCCTTCATTGATCGCCGCCGCGCTGTACGCCAGTCCGTAGGAACGGTACTTGGTGACCTGTGGGACTTCCATTTTGCGCATCACATAATTGACCACATCCCACAACGGCACCGGGTTGCCGTTGCTGATGTTGTAGGCCTGGCCCAGCGCGGAACCGGCCGCCAGCAGGCTGCTGAGCAAGGCCTCATTAAGGTTGTGCACGCTGGTGAAATCGACCTTGTTCAGACCGTTGCCGATGATCGCCAGACGGCCCTTGCGCTGCATTCTCAGCAGACGCGGGAAGATGCTCATGTCGCCTGCCCCAGTCACGAAGCGCGGGCGCAAGGCGATGGTTTCGAGGCCGAATTCCTGGGCGCCGAAGACTTTCTGCTCGGCCAGGTATTTGGTCGCGGCATAGTGATGTTTGAAGCGCTTGGGCACTTGCTCTTCGGTCAGGCCGAGATGGTCGCGGCCATCGAAGTAGATCGATGGCGACGAAAGATGCACCAGACGCCGCACCCGCTGTTTCAGGCAGGCCTCGACTACGTTTTCCGTGACCTGCACGTTGCCCTGATGAAAGTCCTGATAACGCCCCCACAAGCCGACCGCGCCGGCGCAATGCACCACGGCTTCGACATCGGCGCACAGGTCACGCACCAGTTCAGGATCACTCAGATCGCCCTGCACGAACTCGGCGCCACGGCGCACCAGATGTTCGACGCCTTCGGCCCGGCGACCGTTGACCCGCACGTCCAGGCCCTGCTCCAGGGCAAAACGCGCAAAGCGTCCACCAATGAAGCCGCTTGCGCCGGTGACCAGAATTTTCATGTAGAGCTCCAACAAACGCAGCAGCAAGTTTCAAGTTTCAAGCTGCAAGTTAAAAACAGTGTGCAAGCGCTTTACTTGCCGCTTGCAGCTTGACGCTTATGGCTGCTTCCAGGGCACCAGCCATTGTGCCGACGAACGCACCAACTGCTCGGTCAACAACCCGAGCAACTGACCGCCATTGCGCCAATGATGCCAGTACAACGGCACGTCGATCGGTTTATCTGGCAACAGTTCACGCAGCGAGCCGCTGTGCAACTGATCGCGCACTTGCAGTTCAGGTACCAGTCCCCAGCCAATTCCGGCTTCAATCAGGCGGATAAAACCTTCGGACGACGGACACAGGTGATGCTCGAAACCGCCATCGACGCCGAGGGATGCAAGATAGCGATGCTGCAGGAAATCGTCCGGACCAAACACCAGCGCCGGGGTGCGCGGCAGTTGTTCGGCGCGCACTCCGCTGGGGAAATGCCGCTCGATGAACGCCGGGCTGGCGAGCGCCCGATAGCGCATCGCGCCGAGCAACACACTGCGCGCCCCGGCCACCGGTCGTTCGCTCGCGCACAAACACGCGGCGACTTCGCCGGCACGCATGCGTTTGAGGCCGACGGTCTGGTCTTCGACGACCAGATCGAGCAACAGATGTTGTTCGGCGCAAAAATCGGCCACGGCGCCGGCCCACCAAGTCGCCAGGCTGTCGGCGTTCAAGGCAATACGCAGACGTTCCGGCATGCCCTCCTCGTCCAGCGCCGGCACCAGACTCTGCAAGTCCCGCTCAAGCAAACGCACCTGCTGCACATGGTTGAGCAGGCGCCGGCCAATCTCGGTCGGCGCCGGCGGCGTGGCGCGCACCAGCACCGGCTGGCCGACCCGCGCTTCGAGCAATTTGATGCGCTGAGAAATCGCCGATTGCGACAATCCCAGCACCTGCGCCGCGCGTTCGAATCCGGCCTGCTCGACCACAGCGGCCAAAGCAGAAAGCAATTTATAGTCGAACATCAGTTTTCCTAATGAGCGATCAGCACTATTGGTTTTTCTTATACCGCGTCAAACCGCAGAATAGCCAGCAAGCACTCTTTATCAAGGATCACTTTTATGTGGCAAAGCTACGTGAACGGCCTGCTGGTGGCCTTGGGGCTGATCATGGCGATCGGCACCCAGAACGCTTTTGTCCTGGCGCAGAGCCTGCGCCGGGAACATCACCTGCCAGTCGCGGCGCTGTGCGTGGTGTGCGATGCGCTGCTGGTCGCCGCCGGAGTATTTGGCCTCGCCACGGTGCTGGCGCAAAACCCGACATTATTGGCAGTGGCACGTTGGGGCGGCGCGGTGTTTCTGATCTGGTACGGCAGCCAGGCGTTGCGTCGGGCGTTTTCGCAACAGAGTCTTGAGCAGGGGGAGAATCAGACCGTGCGCTCGTTGCGTGCAGTCATGCTCAGCGCACTGGCTGTGACCCTGCTCAATCCGCACGTGTATCTGGACACGGTGCTGTTGATCGGCTCGCTCGGTGCGCAACAGTCGGTGCCCGGCGCCTATGTAGTCGGCGCTGCGAGCGCTTCTCTGTTGTGGTTTTTCACCTTGGCGCTGGGCGCTGCATGGCTAGCGCCGTGGCTGGCACGTCCGAGCACTTGGCGAATCCTTGATCTGTTGGTGGCGGTGATGATGTTTGCGGTGGCCGGTCAGTTGATCTTCGCAGCGTGATTTATTCCCAACTGCTCTGGAACCTCTATTCCACACAGTTGTTGCGTGGTTATGCCGCACCCCCGGTGCTATGATCCGAACCCTGCGCCGCAAAGAGTAAAAACTCGCCGGTGCATTTCTGGCCGCCCGTGATCGGCCTTGCGCTCACCGCAACAGACCTGATTAGGAGAATCATCATGGCTTTCGAATTGCCGCCGCTGCCCTACGCACACGATGCCCTGCAGCCGCACATTTCCAAGGAAACCCTGGAATTCCACCACGACAAGCACCACAACACCTACGTCGTGAACCTGAACAACCTGGTGCCAGGCACCGAGTTCGAAGGCAAGACCCTGGAAGAAATCGTCAAATCTTCCTCGGGTGGCATCTTCAACAACGCCGCTCAGGTCTGGAACCACACTTTCTACTGGAACTGCATGGCGCCAAACGCCGGCGGTCAACCAACCGGCGCACTGGCTGAAGCCATCAACGCTTCTTTCGGTTCGTTCGACAAGTTCAAGGAAGAGTTCAGCAAAACCTCGATCGGCACCTTCGGTTCCGGCTGGGGCTGGCTGGTGAAAAAGGCTGACGGTTCCCTGGCTCTGGCCAGCACCATCGGCGCCGGCAACCCGCTGACCAGCGGCGACACCCCGCTGCTGACCTGCGACGTCTGGGAACACGCTTACTACATCGACTACCGCAACGTTCGTCCGAAGTATGTCGAAGCGTTCTGGAACCTGGTCAACTGGAAGTTCGTGGCCGAGCAGTTCGAAGGCAAAACCTTCACCGCTTAAGCTGCGCGCCAGATCAAGGAACCCGGCTGCTGCCGGGTTTTTTGTGCCTGCGATTTGTGCGCGGTGACGCGCGGACTTTTCCCACAGTGAAAGCAGACCTGCGCGCCTTGCTCACAAGCCACGGCGGGCTAACATCAAACACAGGAAAAATTATCCCGATGCCCTCAAGTTGCGGGCGCAAACTACCGACATAGTACAAATAGGACAAATACTCCAGAAAGCCGCCTTTCGGCCAGCCTCAAAGACAAATGCTCCCGGGCCTGATTGTCCCTTTGACTGCCACCACCGGATTGCCAATACTCATGGCAACTTGACGCTACCCGCACGGAACAAGGAATAACCCTTTGAAGCTGGAACTCAAGAACAGCTTGTCGGTGAAGTTGCTCCGGGTCGTGCTCCTGTCGGCATTGATCGTCGGCGTGGTCTTGAGCTGCGCGCAGATCGTTTTCGATGCCTATAAAACCCGTCAGGCCGTCGCCGGTGACGCCGAACGCATTCTCGACATGTTCCGCGATCCGTCGACTCAGGCGGTTTACAGCCTCGACCGCGAAATGGGTATGCAGGTGATTGAAGGCCTGTTCCAGGACGACGCCGTGCGCCAGGCCTCCATCGGCCATCCCAACGAAGCGATGCTCGCGCAGAAATCACGGGAGTTACAGCATTCCAACAGTCGCTGGCTGACCGACCTGATCCTCGGTCAGGAGCGCAAGTTCACCACGCAACTGGTCGGTCGCGGTCCGTACAGCGAATATTACGGCGACTTGAGCATCACCCTCGACACCGCCACTTACGGCGAAGGCTTTATTGTCAGCTCGGTGATCATCTTCATTTCCGGCGTATTGCGCGCGCTGGCCATGGGTCTGGTGTTGTATCTGGTGTATCACTGGCTGCTGACCAAGCCGCTGTCGCGGATCATCGAGCACCTGACCGAAATCAATCCCGACCGCCCCAGCGAGCACAAGATTCCACAGCTCAAGGGTCACGAGAAAAACGAGCTGGGCATCTGGATCAACACCGCCAATCAATTGCTCGAATCCATCGAACGCAACACCCATCTGCGCCACGAAGCGGAGAACAGCCTGCTGCGCATGGCCCAGTACGACTTCCTCACCGGTCTGCCAAACCGCCAGCAATTGCAGCAACAGCTGGACAAGATTCTGGTCGACGCCGGCAAACTGCAGCGCCGCGTGGCGGTGCTGTGCGTGGGTCTCGACGATTTCAAAGGTATCAACGAGCAGTTCAGCTACCAGACCGGCGACCAATTGCTGCTGGCGCTGGCCGATCGGCTGCGCGCGCACAGTGGTCGTCTCGGCGCCCTCGCCCGCCTCGGTGGCGACCAGTTCGCACTGGTGCAGGCGGATATCGAACAACCTTACGAAGCGGCGGAACTGGCGCAAAGCATTCTCGATGACCTCGAAGCGCCATTTGCCCTCGGCGATCAGGAAATCCGCCTGCGCGCGACCATCGGCATCACCCTGTTCCCGGAGGACGGCGACAGCACCGAGAAGCTGTTGCAGAAGGCCGAGCAGACCATGACGCTGGCCAAGAGCCGTTCGCGCAATCGCTATCAGTTCTACATCGCCAGCGTTGACAGCGAGATGCGCCGCCGTCGCGAGCTGGAAAAGGATCTGCGCGACGCATTGCTGCGCGATCAGTTCTTCCTCGTTTACCAACCGCAAATCAGCTATCGCGATCACCGTGTGGTCGGGGTCGAAGCGCTGATTCGCTGGCAGCATCCGGAACACGGTCTGGTGCCACCGGATCTGTTCATTCCGCTGGCGGAGCAGAACGGCACGATCATCGCCATCGGCGAGTGGGTGCTTGATCAGGCCTGCAAGCAATTGCGCGAATGGCATGACCAAGGTTTCGTCGACCTGCGCATGGCGGTCAACCTGTCCACGGTGCAGTTGCACCACGCCGAGCTGCCGCGCGTGGTCAACAACCTGTTGCAGATGTACCGCTTGCCGCCACGCAGTCTGGAGCTGGAAGTCACCGAAACCGGTCTGATGGAAGACATCAGCACCGCCGCCCAGCATCTGCTGAGCCTGCGTCGCTCCGGCGCGTTGATCGCTATCGACGACTTCGGCACCGGTTATTCATCGCTGAGCTATCTGAAAAGCCTGCCGCTGGACAAGATCAAGATCGACAAGAGCTTCGTTCAGGATCTGCTGGATGACGACGATGACGCGACCATTGTTCGCGCCATCATCCAGCTGGGCAAGAGCCTCGGCATGCAGGTGATTGCCGAGGGCGTGGAGACCGCCGAGCAGGAAAGCTACATCATCTCCGAAGGCTGCCACGAAGGTCAGGGCTACCACTACAGCAAGCCACTGCCGGCGCGCGAGTTGGCGGCTTATCTCAAGCAGGCGCAGCGCACGAACGCAGCAATTCTGTAAAGATCAAAAGATCGCAGCCTCGTTGCACTCGACAGCTCCTACAGAGTGCAACGTGGCTGCGATCTTTTGATCTGTACCAACATCCGTGTAAATAAGAAATATTTCCAGCCACAACCCTTTACACATAATGCGAAAGATTTGCATTATGTCGCAGTTTTGCGCGCCCCCGGCGCCTGTCCATCAATCACCGAAGCAGGATGTTCGCCATGATTCGTATGCCTCTGGCCACCGCCAGTCTGCTGGCCATCGCTATTTCCCTCGCCGGTTGCGGCGAAGGCAAAGACAAAGCCGCTGCCCCAGCGCCTACTCCGGCTGCCACTACCACTGCACCGGCTGCTCCTGCTCCAGCCGCTGCTGCCGGTAAAGTCGACGAAGCCGCTGCCAAGGCTGTGGTCGCGCATTACGCCGACATGGTCTTCGCCGTTTACAGCGATGCCGAATCCACCGCGAAAACCCTGCAAACCGCTATCGACGCGTTCCTTGCCAAGCCGAACGCCGACACCCTGAAAGCCGCCAAGGCCGCCTGGGTAGCCGCTCGCGTTCCTTACCTGCAGAGCGAAGTGTTCCGCTTCGGCAACACCATCATCGACGATTGGGAAGGTCAGGTTAACGCCTGGCCGCTGGACGAAGGTCTGATCGACTACGTCGACAAATCCTACGAGCACGCATTGGGTAACCCGGGCGCCACTGCCAACATCATCGCCAACACCGAAGTTCAGGTCGGCGAAGACAAGGTTGACGTGAAAGACATCACCGCCGAGAAACTCGCCAGCCTCAACGAGCTGGGCGGTTCCGAAGCCAACGTCGCGACCGGCTACCACGCCATCGAATTCCTGCTTTGGGGCCAGGATCTGAACGGCACCGGCCCTGGCGCTGGCAACCGTCCTGCTTCGGACTACCTGGAAGGCGCCGGCGCCACTGGCGGTCACAACGACCGTCGTCGTGCCTACCTGAAAGCCGTGACCGAACTGCTGGTCAGCGATCTGGAAGAAATGGTCGGCAACTGGAAGCCGAACGTGGCTGACAACTACCGCGCCACGCTGGAAGCCGAGCCGGGCGAAACCGGTCTGCGCAAAATGCTCTTCGGCATGGGCAGTCTGTCGCTGGGTGAACTGGCGGGCGAGCGCATGAAGGTTTCCCTGGAAGCCAACTCGCCTGAAGACGAGCAAGACTGCTTCAGCGACAACACCCACAACTCGCACTTCTACGATGCCAAAGGCATTCGTAACGTGTACCTGGGCGAGTACACCCGCGTTGACGGCGCCAAAATGACCGGCGCCAGCCTGTCGTCGCTGGTGGCCAAGGCTGACCCGGCTGCCGACACCGCACTCAAGGCCGATCTGGCTGCCACCGAAGCGAAGATCCAGGTCATGGTCGATCACGCCAACAAGGGTGAGCACTACGACCAGTTGATCGCTGCCGGTAACACCGCTGGCAACCAGATCGTGCGTGATGCCATTGCGTCGCTGGTCAAGCAGACCGGTTCGATTGAAGCCGCTGCCGGCAAGCTGGGCATCAGCGACCTGAACCCGGACAGCGCTGATCACGAGTTCTGATCACCGCGTGTCTGACTGAAAAAGGCGATCTTCGGATCGCCTTTTTCATGCCTGCCATTTGCGGTGATGCTGATGGCCCCATCGCTGGCAAGCCAGCTCCCACAGGTATCGCGGTGTTTGCAGTCTCTGTGTTCACCACCAAACCCTGTGGGAGCTGGCTTGCCAGCGATGGCAGCACCTCGGTCCCAAGCCAAACCCTGCCCCACATCAAGCAAACGATAATTCCTCTTATTCAATCTCCCCCGCCCTGTTAGACTTTGCGCCTCAAATTTCGCCCCGTTTGCAGGATGTCTGATGCCCTCGCCGGTTCTTCGCTTGTCCGCACTGTTGCTGGCCCTGGGCCTGAGTGCCTGCGATGACGCCCCGCGTTTCACCAAGGCCGAACCCGGTGAAGCCCGGTCCGGCGGCGGCGCGACCGTGCGCAAGAGCGATCAGAACGCGTTCTCCCTGCCATCGGCCAATCTGCCGCCGTCGCGTCGGGTGGATTTCAGCGTCGGCAACAGCTTCTTCCGCAGCCCTTGGGTCATCGCGCCGTCGACCACCACCGCGCGCGATGGCCTCGGCCCGCTGTTCAATACCAACGCCTGCCAGAACTGCCACATCAAGGACGGCCGCGGTCACCCTCCAGCGCCGGATGCGGCCAACGCCGTGTCGATGCTGGTGCGTCTGTCGATTCCCGATGCGCCGCAGTACGCCAAGGTCATCGAACAATTGGGCGTGGTGCCGGAGCCGGTTTACGGCGGGCAGTTTCAGGACATGTCAGTACCCGGCGTCGCCCCGGAAGGCAAAGTACGGGTCGATTACACCCCGGTGCCGATCCGCTTCAAGGACGGCACCGAAGTCGAGCTGCGTAAACCGACCTTGCAGATCACTCAACTCGGCTACGGCCCGATGCACCCGGACACACGTTTCTCTGCGCGTATCGCCCCGCCGATGATCGGCCTCGGCTTGCTTGAAGCGATCCCGGAAGCAGCGATCCTGGCCAATGCCGCCGAGCAGGCCAAGCAGAACAACGGCATCAAAGGCCGGCCGAATCAGGTCTGGGATGACGCGCAGCAGAAAACCGTGCTCGGCCGCTTTGGCTGGAAGGCCGGACAGCCGGATCTCAATCAACAGAATGTTCACGCGTTCTCCGGTGACATGGGCCTCACCACCAGCCTGAGACCGATTGATGACTGCACCGACGCGCAAACCGCCTGCAAACAGGCGCCGAACGGCAACGGCCCGAATGGCGAACCGGAAGTCAGCGATAACATTTTGCGTCTAGTGTTGTTCTACAGCCGCAACCTCGCGGTGCCTGCACGGCGAGGCGTTAACGAGCCGCAGGTGTTGGCCGGCAAGAATCTGTTTTTCCAGGCCGGTTGCCAGTCCTGTCACACGCCGAAATACACCACGGATGCCAACGCCGCCGAACCCGAGTTGGCCAATCAGGTGATTCGCCCGTACAGCGATCTGCTGCTGCACGACATGGGCGAAGGCCTGGCCGACAACCGCACTGAATTCCAGGCCTCCGGCCGCGAGTGGCGCACGCCGCCGCTGTGGGGCATCGGCCTGACGCAGACGGTCAGTGGCCACACCCAGTTTTTGCATGACGGCCGCGCCCGCAATCTGCTCGAAGCCGTGCTCTGGCATGGCGGCGAAGCGACTGCTGCGCAGCAACAGGTTTTGTCTTTCAATGCCGAGCAGCGTGCCGCGCTGCTGGCGTTTTTGAATTCCCTTTAAACACAGATCAAGATTCGGGAGCCCGACATGTTCCGTCCCAAGCTGTTGTTCACCAGCCTCGCCGCCCTCGCGCTGGGTGCCTGCTCGCCGCAGGATCCGCAAGCGGTCACTTCGGCGGCGATCGCCAAGTCGGTGATCCTGCCGACCTACACCCGTTGGGTTGAAGCCGACAAGCAACTGGCGGTCAGCGCTCTCGCCTACTGCCAGGGCAAAGAAACCCTGGAAACCGCCCGCGCCGACTTCCTGCACGCACAGAAAGCCTGGGCCGAGCTGCAACCACTGCTGATCGGCCCGCTCGCCGAGGGCAACCGTTCGTGGCAGGTGCAGTTCTGGCCGGACAAGAAAAACCTCGTCGGCCGTCAGGTCGAGCAACTGGTGATCGCCCAGCCGCAGATCGACGCCGCCGCACTGGCCAAGTCCAGCGTTGTGGTGCAAGGCCTGTCGGCGTACGAATACATTCTGTTCGACGCCAAGCCAGACGTGGCCAATGACGCGCAGAAAGCCAAATACTGCCCGCTGCTGGTGGCCATCGGCGAACGCCAGAAACAGCTCGCTGAAGAAATCCTCAACAGCTGGAACAACACCGACGGCATGCTCGCGCAGATGAGCAAATTCCCCAACCAGCGCTACGCCGACTCCCACGAAGCGATCGCCGATCTGCTGCGGGTGCAGGTCACCGCGCTCGACACCCTGAAGAAAAAACTCGGTACGCCAATGGGCCGCCAGAGCAAAGGCGTGCCGCAGCCGTTCCAGGCTGATGCATGGCGCAGCCAATCGTCGCTGACCGCACTGGAAGCCAGCCTCGCAGCGGCCAAAACCGTTTGGGAAGGCGTCGACAACAAAGGCCTGCGCGGCTTGCTGCCGGCTGAGCAAAAACCGTTGGCGGACAAGATCGATGCGGCTTACGCGGCCTCGCTGAAGCTGTTCGACAGCACTCAGCGTTCGCTCGGCGAAATGCTCGAAGACGACGCCGGTCGCCAGCAACTCAACGACATCTACGACAGCCTGAACGTCGTCCACCGCCTGCACGAAGGCGAACTGGCCAAGGCGCTGGGCATCCAACTGGGCTTCAACGCCAACGACGGTGACTGATGAGGGCAAGTGCCATGCTGCGACGCCAGGCTCTGACTTTAGGTAGTTTGCTGCTGGGAGCAGTGACACTGGGCGGCTGGACGCTGTTCAAACGCAAGGATCAGAGCCCGCTGTTGCTCTCGGCTCGCGATGACACCGACGGCAGGCACTACGCCGTCGGTTATCGGCTGGACGGCACGCGGGTGTTCGCCACCCAGGTCGGCCAGCGCTGCCACGACATCATCAACCACCCGACGCTGCCGATTGCGTTGTTCGTGGCCCGGCGCCCCGGCACCGAGAGCTATCTGATCGATCTGCGCGACGGGACGTTGCTGCAAACCGTGGCCTCGCAGCCGAACCGGCATTTCTACGGCCACGCGGTGATTCACCACAGCGGCGATTATTTGTACGCCACCGAAAACGACACCTCCGATGCCGGGCGTGGTTTGCTCGGGGTGTACAAATTCGAAGGCGAGCGACTGGTGCACAGCGGCGAGATTTCCACCCACGGCCTCGGCCCGCATCAGGTGTCGTGGATGCCCGACGGCGAGACGCTGGTGGTGGCCAACGGCGGAATTCGCACCGAGGCCGAAAGCCGCGTGGATATGAATCTCAACGCGATGGAGCCAAGCCTGGTGCTGATGCAGCGCGACGGCACTCTGCTGAGCAAGGAAACTCTCGCCCAACAGATGAACAGCGTGCGCCATCTGGGCATTGCCAGCGACGGCACCATCGTTGCCGGTCAGCAGTTCATGGGGCCTTCGCATGAGCGTTCCGAGTTATTGGCGATCAAGCGTCCGGGTCAGCCATTCGTGGCGTTCCCGGTGCCGGAGCATCAGTTGCAGTCGATGGGGCATTACACCGCCAGCGTTGCCGTACACAGCGAGTTGCGTCTGGTGGCGCTGACCGCGCCGCGCGGTAATCGCTTCTTCATCTGGGATCTGGACAGCGGCGAAGTGCGCCTCGACGCACCGCTGCCGGACTGCGCAGGCGTCGGTGCGGTGCAGGATGGTTTTGTCGTGACCTCGGGTCAGGGCCGCTGCCGTTACTACGATTGCCGCCAGGATGAACTGCTGGCCAAACCGCTGGAACTGCCGGCGGGGCTCTGGGACAACCATCTTCACCTCATGGCTTGACACAACTCTTGTGGGGAGGGGATTTATCCCCTCCCCACAGGTTTATATGCCCGCCCCTCTTCTTACGTCCTGTAAAAACTGCCAGTTGGAATCCGTCCCGCACTCGGAGTAATGTTCGCGCCTGTCTCGCCTGATTTTCTCCAAGGAACTGGAAATATGCTGCGTCGCCGCATGCTGATCATGTTGGGTGTTGTGCTGCTGATTGTCCTGGTGCTGGCCGGGTATAAAGCCTTCTCGATCTATACGATGGTGCAGGGCTTTTCCAAACCGAAACCGCCGATCAGCGTCGCCGTGGCCACTGCCAGCGAGCGCCCGTGGCAGATGCGTTTGCCCACGGTCGGCACGCTCAAGGCATTGCAGGGCGTCGATCTGAGCCTGGAGAACGCCGGCACCGTGACCGAGCTGAAGTTCGAATCCGGACAGAAGGTCAAGGCCGGCCAACCCTTGCTGCAATTGGACAGCGCCGTCGAAGCAGCCTTCCTGGAAACCGCCAAGGCTGACCTCGGCCTCGCGCAGCTGGATTACGGTCGCGGCAGCCAGCTGGTCGGCAGCAGTGCCATCTCCAAGGGCGAATTCGACCGACTCGCGGCGCAACTGCAAAAAAACAAAGCCACGGTCAATCAGCTCAACGCGGCGCTGGCGAAAAAACGTATCGTCGCGCCCTTCAGCGGCACTATCGGCATCCGCCTCGTCGACATCGGCGACTACCTCGCCAGCGGCACAAAAATCGCCACGTTGCAGGATCTGAGCAGTCTCTACGCCGACTTCTATGTACCCGAACAATCGGTGCCGAAACTGGCTGTCGGCCAACCCGTGCAGATTTCGGTCGCCGCCTACCCCGGCCAGAATTTTCAGGGTGCGATCAGCGCGATCAACCCGATTGTCGAGAGCACCACGCGCAACATCCTGGTGCGCGCCACACTGGCCAACCCCAACGGCAAGCTACTGCCCGGGATGTTCGCCAGCCTCGAAGTGCTGCTACCGAATCCGCAACAGCACATCGTGGTGCCGGAAAGCGCGATCACCTACACCCTCTACGGCAACTCGCTGTACGTGGTCGCGCAGAAGAAAGCCGAGGACGGCAGCCTCGAAAAAGACGACAAGGGCCAACCGGTGCTGATCGCCGAGCGGCGTTTCATCGAAACCGGTGAACGCCGCGATGGCCTGGTGATGATCAACAAGGGCGTACAGAGCGGCGAACAAGTGGTGACGGCTGGCCAGATCAAACTGGACAACGGCGCGCACATTGCCATCAGCGACGACAAGACCCTCGGCGAGCAGAACAGTCCGCGCCGCGCCGACTGATCAAGGAATCCTCATGGCTTTTACTGATCCGTTCATCCGCCGCCCGGTGCTCGCCACCGTGGTCAGCCTGCTGATTGTGCTCCTGGGTTTCCAGGCCTGGAGCAAGTTGCCGCTGCGCCAATACCCGCAAATGGAAAACGCCCTGATCACGGTGACCACGGCTTATCCCGGCGCCAATGCCGAAACCATTCAGGGCTACATCACTCAGCCGATGCAGCAAAGCCTGGCGAGTGCCGAGGGCATCGACTACATGACCTCGGTCAGTCGCCAGAACTTCTCGGTGATTTCGATCTACGCGCGCATCGGCTCCAACAGCGACCGACTGTTCACCGAACTGCTGGCCAAGGCCAACGAGGTGAAAAACAAACTGCCGCAAGATGCCGAAGACCCGGTGCTGAGCAAGGAGGCGGCCGACGCCTCGGCGCTGATGTACATCAGCTTCTTCAGTAAAGAACTGAGCAACCCGCAGATCACCGACTACCTGTCGCGAGTGATCCAGCCGAAACTCGCGACGCTGCCGGGCATGGCCGAAGCGGAGATTCTCGGCAACCAGGTGTTTGCCATGCGCCTGTGGCTCGACCCGGTGAAGCTCGCCGGTTTCGGTCTCAGCGCCAGCGATGTGACCAACGCAGTGCGCCAGTACAACTTTCTCTCTGCTGCCGGCGAGGTTAAAGGCGAGTACGTGGTCACCAGCATCAATGCCAACACCGAACTGAAGTCCGCCGAGGCGTTCGGCAAGATTCCATTGAAGATCAGCGGTGACAGCCGCGTGCTGCTCAGCGATGTCGCGCGGGTCGAAATGGGCGCGGAGAACTACGACTCGGTCAGCTCGTTCGGCGGCACGCCTTCGGTGTACATCGGGATCAAGGCCACGCCCGGCGCCAACCCGCTGGACGTGATCAAGGAAGTGCGCAAGATCATGCCGGAGCTGGAATCCCAGCTGCCGCCCAACCTGAAAAGCGAAATCGCCTACGACGCCACATTGTTCATTCAGGCCTCCATCGACGAAGTGGTGAAAACCCTGTTCGAAGCAGTTCTGATCGTGATCGTCGTGGTGTTCCTGTTCCTCGGTGCGTTGCGCTCGGTGGTGATCCCGGTGGTGACCATTCCGCTGTCGATGATCGGCGTGATGTTCTTCATGCAGATGATGGGTTACTCGATCAATTTGCTGACGCTGCTGGCGATGGTGCTGGCCATCGGGCTGGTGGTCGACGATGCCATCGTGGTGGTGGAAAACATCCACCGGCATATCGAAGAAGGCAAGACGCCGATGGACGCCGCGCTGGAAGGCGCGCGGGAAATCGCCATGCCGGTGGTCTCGATGACCATCACGCTGGCGGCGGTGTATGCACCGATCGGTTTCCTCACCGGGCTGACCGGGGCGCTGTTCAAGGAGTTCGCGCTGACGCTGGCCGGGGCCGTGGTGATTTCCGGGATCGTCGCGCTGACCCTGTCGCCGATGATGTGCGCCTTCCTGCTGCGCCATGAAGAAAACCCCAGCGGTCTGGCCCATCGCCTCGACCGTATCTTCGACAGCCTCAAGCGCCGCTATCAGAGCATGCTGCATGGCACGCTGAATACGCGGCCGGTGGTGCTGGTGTTCGCAGTCATCGTGTTGTGCCTGATTCCGGTGCTGCTCAAGTTCACCAAATCGGAACTGGCGCCGGACGAAGATCAGGGCATCATTTTCATGATGGCCAGCGCGCCACAGCCAACCAACCTCGACTATCTGAACACTTACACTGACGAGTTCATCAAGATCTTCAAGGAATTCCCGGAGTACTACTCCTCGTTCCAGATCAATGGCTACAACGGCGTGCAATCGGGTATCGGCGGTTTCCTGCTCAAACCGTGGAATGAACGCGACCGCACGCAGATGCAAATCCTCCCCGAGGTGCAGGACAAACTGGGCAGCATTCCGGGCTTGCAGATATTCGGCTTCAACCTGCCGTCGCTGCCCGGTACCGGTGAAGGCTTGCCGTTCGAGTTCGTGATCAACACCGCCAACGACTATGAGCTGTTGCTGCAAGTCGCCGACCGGATCAAGAAGCGCGCCATGGAGTCGGGCAAGTTCGCCTTCGTCGACCTCGATCTGGCGTTCGACAAACCGGAAGTAGTGGTGGATATCGACCGCGCCAAAGCGGCGCAGATGGGCGTGTCGATGCAGGATCTGGGCGGGACGCTTGCGACCCTGCTCGGCGAGGGCGAGATCAACCGCTTCACCATCGAAGGTCGCAGCTACAAAGTCATCGCTCAGGTCGAGCGTGCCTTCCGCGACAACCCGGACTGGCTGAACAACTACTACGTGAAAAACACCCAGGGCGAACTGTTACCGCTGTCGACCCTGATCAGCGTGACCGACCGCGCGCGCCCAAGGCAGCTCAACCAGTTCCAGCAACTCAACGCCGCGAAGCTGTCCGGGTTCCCGCTGGTGAGCATGGGTGAAGCCATCGAAGCCGTGCAGCAGATCGCCCGTGAAGAGGCCCCGGCCGGGTTCGCCTTCGACTACGGCGGTGCCTCGCGTCAGTTCGTGCAGGAAGGCAGCGCGCTGTGGGTCACGTTCGCGCTGGCGCTGGCGATCATTTTCCTGGTGCTGGCGGCGCAGTTCGAGAGTTTCCGCGACCCGCTGGTGATTCTGGTGACGGTGCCGCTGTCGATCTGCGGGGCGCTGATTCCGCTGTTCCTCGGCTGGTCGAGCATGAACATCTACACCCAGGTCGGATTGGTGACGTTGATCGGGCTGATCAGCAAGCACGGGATCCTGATCGTCGAGTTCGCCAACCAGTTGCGCAAGGACAAGGGCCTGACGCCGCGTGAGGCGGTGGAGGAAGCGGCAGCAATTCGTTTGCGGCCAGTGCTGATGACCACCGCAGCCATGGTCTTCGGTATGGTGCCGCTGATTCTGGCCAGCGGTGCGGGGGCGGTCAGCCGTTTTGATATCGGCATGGTGATTGCCACCGGGATGTCGATCGGCACGTTGTTTACGCTGTTTGTCTTGCCGTGCGTTTACACCTTGCTGGCCAAACCCGACAAAGCCTGAAATCAAAAAAAAGGCCTCGCATTTGCGAGGCCTTTCATTTTGGCTTCAATCGATTCAACTTTGTGGCCTCATCCCTTGAGTGAGTCCGAACATGAACAGCAATAAATCATGATCCGGCTGTGCCGCCACGGAAGCTTTCGCCACCCGTGGCATCGGGCAATGGGCATCGCTGGGGGATGCGTCGATTACCTGCATGCGTGGCTGTTCCCAGGCCGCCACCGCCAATGATGCAACTGCCAAGGCTCCTACCAGAAACACACCTCGAGCAATTTCTAGTTTCATCGCTATAAACCTTTGATAGCGCTGCCAAACGCCGTCTCATAAAAGTAGACGAGTTTTTGCCATTCGGCATCGCTGAACGACGAGTGGCGACGCAATTGCTTCATGTCATGGGAGGCCGCGCGATAGGCGGTCAGGCGCTGACGGCATTTCTCGAAATCGATCAGTGCGATTTCAGTTTTGGCCGATTCACCTTCGCCGGTCACCCGCACAAACACATGTTTGACGTAGATGCAGCTGTGCTGCCAGCGGCCCTTGTGCATGCGCGCCAGATTGTCCGCCAGGTCTTTGAGCACGCGCTCATAGACGGCTTCGCCATACTGTTCGCGACCGCCGGCGGCCTTCCACACTTCGAGTTCTTGAAAACCGTCCAGCGACTTGGTCACCAGCAGCGCACGCCAGGTGTGTTGCGGATCAGGCTGCGCTCCACAGAAAACGATCTCCGGCACGCGCACACCCAGTCGCGAAACGCCGGTCAGCGCATCCAGTTCACGCAATACGGTCGGGCGTCCGAACGGGTGCAGCCAGCTGCGATAGATATGTCCGGTCTGACGCTTGGCGTACAGCAGTTGCCCGTCACGCCCCACCACCCGCTGTACTCCGCTTTCACCGCCGCGCCGCACATTGGGTTCTTCAACCCACTCACCGCGCTGGTTCCAGTAGTAGTCAAAGCCTTCCTGGGGAGCGACTGAATTGTCTGCTGCAAATTGCACTGCCATTTACTACCTCTTGCGTAATACGTAAACCCGCCACATGGCATAGAGCGGAATGAAGTCCAGTTGTTCCTGGATACGGAATCCCGCTTCTTCAAATTCCTTTTCAACCGTTGCAGCCGGTAACACAAATCTATTCTGGTAACCCACTTGCCCGCGTTTTTGCTCGGAGCGTTTGCGTTTCCAGGCCTTGAAATTGCCATCCACCCACAGCGAAATGATCACGCTGTCACGGGTCACACGGGCGAACTCGCGCAAAATCGCCCGGCGGTGCTCGGCCTCGCCGATGTGATGCAGCAGTCGCATGCAGAAAATGCTGTCGACCGCGTTATCCGGCAAAGCAATGTCGAATGCCGACGTGTGCAAGGGTTGTACCCTTTTCACCACATCGGCCGGTTGCGACTGCATCGCGATCTTGATCATCGACTCGGAGTTGTCCGCTCCGATGATCACGCGATTCTGCTTTTCCGCCAGCATCGGCCAGAAGCGTCCCGCGCCACACGGCAGATCGAGCACCAGTCCCGGCTCGCCAGCCAGTGTCAGCGCCTTGCGGGCCACTTGCTGATCGCGCCAGTTGGACAAACGACGGCCGAGACCGTCCTGATGCTTGCGCAAATATTTCTGCGCATGGTTGTCGTCGTACTTTTCGGAAAAATCGAGTTTGATCGGGCCGGCCATCATCAGGGCTCCTGAAATGCTGATGGCCTCACCTTAGGGATGGGCTTGTCAGCGTCAGGTCATCCCTTTGTGAAAAAAATGTCAGGTAAACCGGCAAACTATTTCAAGGTTATACAGGATTGGTTCAGGTTGGTAGCACTGTCGTGTGATAGGCAGTGCTTCTCAATGCTGGCCGAGATCCACCTCGAAACGGCAGCCATTGGGTTCCATCGTGCCGAGACTGACGCTCCATCCTTCGTTCTCGCAAATCCGCTGCACCAGTGACAGACCCAATCCAAGACCGTCGCCGCGCTTCTCGGTTCCGCGCACGAAGGGTTCGAACATGGCTTCGCGTTTCTCTTCCGGAATGCCCACGCCAGAATCTTCAACCACAAAACCATGGGCACTGAGCGTCAGGCGAATGAAGCCATGCTCGGTGTAGTGCAGGGCATTGCGCAGCAGGTTGCCCATCACCGCGTTGAGCAAGGTGGCGTTGTAACGGGTATCTGCCGGATTGCCGGGTTCGAAGATCAAGGTCAGGCCCTTGGCTTCGATCGGCTCACGCCACAGGCACAGCAAGCTGTCAGCCACATGCGTGAGATTTTGCTGAGGTGCTGCGCCGGCGTCTTCACGTTGCGCGCGAGCCAGCATGAGGAAGGTCTGCACCAGTTCACGCATCTCTTCGCTGGCGCGGGCAATGCGCTCAACCTGCGCCCTACCGCGCTGATCGATGCCGGGGTTTTCCAGCAGCAGTTCGCAGGAGCTGGCCAGCACCATCAACGGTGTGCGCAACTCATGGCTCACATCACTGGTGAACAGCCGTTCGCGGGTCAACGCCTGACGCAAACGACCCAGCGTCGCATCGAACGCCACCGCCAGTTCGCCGACTTCGTCAGCGGCATAATCCGGCGCCAGCGGCGGCGCCAGTCCGAGCAGTTGGTCGCGATGGCGCACCTGACGCGCCAGCCGCACCACCGGCGCCATCACTTTGCGCGCGAGCACCCAGCCGAGAAATACCGCCAGTGCCAGACTGAGCACGAAGCCCACCAGCACTACGGCAAACAGCACGCGCTCGCGTTCTTCGAAATCGCTTTGATCCTGCAGCAGTACGTAACGCCGGCCGTCGACCACTTCGACCATGGCGTGATACGAGAGATTTTCGCGGAAGACTTCGTGGAACCCCGAGTCGAGATGGCGCAGATCTTTCGGCAGCTCGAAATCACCCGGACCGCCACTGAAATAGAACAACTGATCCGGCTCCGGACGATGGCTCCAGTCCGAGACGTTGTCCATCAACAGCAGGCGCTGCAAGTCGCCGCCCAGGCCTGCCGAAATCAGTTTCTCTTCCACCAGATGCACGGTCGCGACGATGCCCATGGCGAAGGCGCCCGCCACCAGTGCACTCATCAACGCAAAGGCGATGATGATCCGTTGGGAAAGGCTCTGCTTAAACTCCATCACGGCCCTCGGCCAAGCGGTAACCCACGCCGTGCACGGTGTGCAGCAACGGTTTGGCGAACGGTTTGTCGATCACCTGACGCAGTTGGTGGACGTGGCTGCGCAGGCTGTCGCTGTCCGGGCAATCATCGCCCCACAGCGCTTCTTCGAGAATTTCCCGGCGCAGCACATGCGGGCTCTTCTGCATCAACACCGCCAGCAGCTTGAGGCCGACCGGGTTGAGCTTGAGCAGTTTGCCTTCGCGGGTCACTTCGAGGGTGTCGAGGTCGTAGCTCAAGTCACCGACCTGCAGGGCACGGCGACCGCCACCCTGAGCGCGGCGCATCACCGCCTCGACCCGAGCCGCCAGTTCCGACAGGGCGAACGGTTTGATCAGGTAATCGTCGGCCCCGGACTTGAACCCCTGCAAGCGATCGTCGAGTTGGTCGCGGGCGGTCAACATGATCACCGGCGTGTCGCGGCGGGCGTCTTCGCGCAGGCGTTTGCACAGGGTGTAGCCATCGATGCCGGGCAGCATGATGTCGAGCACGATCAGGTCGTAATGCTCGGTGGCAGCCAGATGCAGGCCCGACAGACCGTCCTGGGCGCAATCCACGGTATAGCCCTTCATACCCAGATAGTCGGCCAGATTGGCCAGGATATCGCGGTTGTCTTCGACCACTAGAATTCGCATGGGCACCTCCTACGTACACAGTAACGGCCGTCATGGCCCGCGCAGCTTACGGCCAAGTGTGGCTCAGGGCTAGGCGTGGATGGACGGATTCGACTTTAAAACGGCCATTGCCGGGATTGACGATTTTTTCACGGCCGGCTGACAAGTTGCCGACAGAATCCAGCGCAGACTCGCGCGGTTGCGCATCCCTGAACAACTCCACCGAATACTTAAATCGACCCAGGAACTGCCATGGTACCGATCGCTGCCCGCCCTGCTTCAAGACCTTTGAATTTCTGGCTGTGCCTGGGAATTCCCGCTGTTGCGGCGGTCATTCTGGTGTTGCTGGAACTGACCGATCTGGACATGGATCTGGCGCGCCTGTTTTACGACCCGGTCGCGGGGGATTTCATCGGTCGGCACAGTTACTTTCTCGAAGACATCCTGCACGACCGCGCCAAGGAAGTGGTGATCGCGTTTTCGGTGTTTGCCATCGTCGGCTTCATCGCTGCGTTTTTCGTCGAACGGCTCAAACCGTTCAAGCGCGAACTGGGCTGTCTGGTGTTGTCGCTGGGCTTGGCGACTTCGTTCGTCACGCCAGTCAAAGCGGCGACGGCAGTGCAGTGCCCGTGGAGTCTGGAGCAGTTCGGTGGACATGAAACCTACAGCAAATTGCTGAGCCATCGTCCGGCCACCGACAAGCCCGGCCGTTGCTGGCCCGGCGGTCATGCGGCGACCGGTTTCACCTTGTTTGCATTGTTCTTCGTGCTGCGTGATCGACGCCCACGTCTGGCGCGGCAGGCGTTTGTCTTTGCCTTCGCGCTGGGTTCGGTGTTTTCGATCAGCCGGATGATGCAGGGCGCGCACTTTTTTTCACACAACGTTTGGACGGCGATTTTCTGCTGGTTGATTTGTCTGGGGTCGTATTACTGGGTGTTGTACCGCCCGGCGGTGAACACCGAGGCTGCCGTCAAAGCGCAAACTGCCAGCGCCTGATCTGACGCTATCGCTGGCAAGCCAGCTCCCACAGTGTCCAAGGTGAAACACCAATCCCTGTGGGAGCTGGCTTGCCAGCGATGGCCGCGCCTCGGTGTTGCGCCAACACCGAATTCAAGGCCAATAAAAAACCCCGCCTGCTTTCGCAGACGGGGTTTTTTCGTACAGGGGTAAGGCTGGCTTACATCATGCCGCCCATGCCACCCATGCCGCCCATATCCGGCATGCCGCCGCCAGCTGGAGCGTCTACTTTCTTGTCAGCGATTGCAGCTTCGGTGGTCAGGATCAGGCCACCGATGGAAGCTGCTGCCTGCAATGCCGAACGAGTCACCTTGGTAGGGTCCAGGATGCCCATTTCGATCATGTCGCCGTACACGCCAGTTGCAGCGTTGTAACCGTAGTTACCTTTGCCGTTCTTGACTTCGTTGACCACAACGCTTGGCTCGTCGCCGGAGTTGGCAGCGATCTGGCGCAGCGGCGCTTCAACAGCACGACGCAGTACAGCGATACCAACGTTCTGGTCAGCATTGTCGCCGGTCAGGTTGGTCAGGGCTTCCAGAGCGCGGATCAGCGCAACGCCACCGCCAGGTACCACGCCTTCTTCAACGGCTGCGCGGGTTGCGTGCAGGGCGTCTTCAACGCGGGCTTTCTTCTCTTTCATTTCTACTTCGGAACCAGCGCCAACCTTGATTACTGCAACGCCGCCGGACAGCTTGGCCAGACGCTCTTGCAGTTTTTCACGGTCGTAGTCCGAGGAAGTTTCGGCAACCTGAGCACGGATCTGAGCGATACGCGCTTCGATGTCGCCTGCTACGCCAGCACCGTCAACGATGATGGTGTTTTCCTTGGAAATGGTCACGCGCTTGGCGCTGCCGAGGTTTTCCAGGGTGGCGCTTTCCAGGCTCAGGCCGATCTCTTCGGAGATAACAGTACCGCCGGTCAGAACAGCGATGTCCTGCAGCATGGCCTTGCGACGGTCGCCGAAGCCTGGAGCCTTGACGGCTGCAACCTTGACGATGCCACGCATGTTGTTCACGACCAGCGTCGCCAGGGCTTCGCCTTCAACGTCTTCGGAAACGATCAGCAGTGGACGGCCGGCTTTGGCAACGGCTTCCAGCACTGGCAGCATTTCGCGGATGTTCGAGATCTTTTTGTCGACCAGCAGAACCAGCGGGCTCTCCAGTTCGGCAACCATGGTCTCAGGCTTGTTGACGAAGTACGGCGACAGATAGCCACGATCGAACTGCATGCCTTCTACAACCGACAGTTCGTTTTCCAGGCCAGTGCCTTCTTCAACGGTGATCACGCCTTCTTTGCCGACTTTTTCCATGGCTTCGGCAATGATTTCGCCGATGGAGCTGTCGGAGTTGGCGGAGATAGTACCGACCTGAGCAATTGCCTTGGTGTCAGCGCATGGCTTGGACAGGTTTTTCAGCTCAGCAACAACGGCGATGGTCGCCTTGTCGATGCCGCGTTTGAGGTCCATCGGGTTCATGCCGGCAGCGACGGCTTTGTAGCCTTCGTTGACGATGGCCTGAGCCAGAACGGTAGCGGTGGTGGTGCCGTCGCCGGCGTCATCGTTGGCACGGGAGGCAACGTCTTTGACCAGCTGCGCGCCCATGTTTTCGAAACGGTCTTCGAGTTCGATTTCTTTGGCTACGGAAACGCCGTCCTTGGTGATGGTCGGAGCGCCGAAGCTCTTCTCGATGATCACGTTACGGCCTTTCGGGCCCAGGGTCGCTTTTACCGCGTCAGCCAGGACGTTGACGCCCTTGAGCATTTTTTTACGGGCGGAATCGCCAAACAGAACTTCTTTAGCAGCCATGATCGATATTCCTTAAATACTTTGTAGTAGCGGGAAAATGAACGGGAAAATCAGCCTTCCAGTACAGCGAGAATCTCGTTCTCAGCCATTACCAGCAGGTCTTCGCCATCAACTTTCACAGTGTTGCTGCCGGAGTACGGACCGAACACAACCTTGTCACCGACTTTAACGGCCAGCGCACGCACTTCACCGTTTTCCAGAGTCTTGCCTGGACCTGCAGCGACGATCACACCGTGGTTGGCTTTTTCAGCAGCCGAACCTGGCAGGACGATACCGCCAGCGGTTTTCTTTTCTTCTTCGCTGCGACGGATTACGACGCGGTCATGCAGAGGACGAAGCTTCATTGTCGATCTCTCCTAATTGTGGTTTTCATCGGCCGGTGTAGTCCCGGCGGGTTTAACAAATCCGGCCTTCGCCGGTTGCGCCTCGACAAGCGAGACGCGGAAGTCTGACTGGCACACATGCCAGAAACCTTGCGGTGACCGTTACATAAGGGCGCATAAGCTTATTACAAGGGCGAGTGCAGAAAATTTTTCATCACGGCGCCCACAAAAGCGCACGGCACCCGAGGGTGCCGTGTCGATAAAAGTCTTACTTGGTGTCGCGGTGTTCGAACTCGCCTTCGATCACGTTCGGTTCACGTCCCAGCGGCTCGCGTGGGGCGGGCCCGCCGCGTGGCTGCAGGTCATCGGCGAAGGCTCGCTGACGCATCGCCTGATCTTCGGCGCGCTGGCGCATTTTATTGGCCAGCAGACGACGGGTGAACGGCAGCAGCATCACCAGACCGACCACATCGCTGATGAAGCCCGGCAGGATCAACAGACCGCCGGCCAATGCCAGCATCAAGCCTTCAAGCATGGTTTGCGCAGGCAATTCACCGCGATTCAGGCTTTCACGCGCACGCAGTGCGGTAGCCAGACCGGCGACGCGCAGCACGAACACGCCGAACATCGAGCCGACGATTATCAGCAGCAGGGCCGGGAAAAACCCGATAGAGCCTGCCACTTTGACGAATACGAACAGCTCCAACACTGGAAACAGCAGAAAGAGCAACAGAAAAGGGCGCATCAAAGATTCCTCAACGCAAGAAATGCCTTGCAGTAAGCCTTAGATGACGTCGCCCTTTCGTGAATTCAAGCGTCGGCCACTGCATTTTTTGGCCAATGCTCGGCGTGAGCCAGTGAAACCAAGGCTTCGCGCACTTGTATCGGCGTATGACACGGGGCTTGAAACGGCAGCCAGTACAGCGCCTGACCGATGCGCAGGTGCATGCCCTCAGTGTCGATCCCGGCCAGTTGCGCCGGCACGCTTTGCGGCAGACCGGCGAGTTCGACGTAATGCGCGATGGCTTTGGCGTGATCGCTGTTCATGTGCTCGACCATGCTGATCTCGGCCTTGCCAGCGAACGGGTTGGCCAGGGTCAGCTGATCGACCCAATGGATCGCACCGAACCCGCCGATGTAGCGATGGCGGACCGGATTGAGCACCCAGAAATCGAAGTCGTGGGCCTGGTGGTAGTTTTGCGAATCGGGGAAGTAGCGGTAGTAGCGCTCGGCGGCCGCTTCTTTTGCCGTCGGGTCTTCGAGCTTTTGCGCTTCAGCCAGATAGGTCAGCCGACCAACGGCCTGCACGTCATCGGCTTCACGCTCACCCACCAGCAGCGAGCACTTCGGATCTTTTTGCAGGTTGTGAGTGTGCTGGGCGATGCGGCTGATCAGGATCAGCGGCCGGCCCTGCTCATCCAGGCAATACGGAACTACCGAACCGAACGGGAAACCGGGCATCGATTTGGAGTGGGTCGAGAGGACCCCACGGTATTCCTTGAGAAGCAATTCTCGGGCATGCTTGGCCGCTTCAACGCTCAATTTATGACTCCTTAAATAGAATCCGTCGAAAAAACGGACAGGCGCATGGGATAAGTTTCCGCTGCGCCATCGGGGCAATTCTCATATGCAGCCAGCCACGGCCGGTGCAGATCGAGAGGCTCTCAAGGAGAACACCACTCAGACCTGCTATCGGGGCATGCGAATGCAACTCAACGACAAAGTAATCATTATCACTGGCGGTTGCCAAGGCTTGGGCCGCTCGATGGCCGAGTATTTCGCCGGCAAGGGCGCGAAGCTGGCGCTGGTTGACCTCAATCAGGAAAAACTCGATGACGCGGTTGCAGCCTGCAAGGCCAAGGGTGTCGAGGCGCGCAGCTATCTGTGCAACGTCGCCAACGAAGAGCAAGTGACGCACATGGTTGCTCAGGTGGCCGAAGACTTCGGCGCGATTCATGGCCTGATCAATAACGCCGGGATCCTGCGTGACGGCTTGCTGCTGAAGGTCAAGGACGGCGAAATGACCAAGATGAGCCTGGCGCAGTGGCAGGCGGTTATCGACGTCAACCTGACCGGCGTGTTCCTCTGCACTCGTGAAGTCGCGGCGAAAATGGTCGAACTGAAGAACAGCGGCGCGATCATCAATATCTCGTCGATCTCGCGCGCCGGTAACGTTGGCCAGACCAACTATTCAGCGGCCAAGGCTGGCGTCGCGGCGGCGACCGTGACCTGGGCCAAGGAACTGGCGCGTTACGGGATTCGCGTGGCGGGCATTGCGCCGGGCTTTATCGAGACCGAGATGACGCTGGGCATGAAGCCGGAAGCGCTGGAGAAGATGACGGCGGGGATTCCGCTCAAGCGTATGGGCAAGCCGGAGGAGATTGCGCACTCGGCGGCTTATATCTTCGAGAACGACTACTACACAGGTCGGATTCTGGAGATGGATGGCGGGTTGCGCATCTAACTGGCAACACATACCAAATGTGGGAGCGAGCTTGCTCGCGAATGCGTTGGATCAGGCAACTGATAGGTTGAATGACACACCGCTTTCGCGAGCAAGCTCGCTCCCACAGTTTTTTTCAGCGGCGCGGCAAAATCAATCGTCGCTGATGGTGATGTTCGGCATCGCCGGCGACGCCGCTTCCTGCAACACAATCCGCGCGCCAACGTGGCGGGCGAGTTCCTGATAGACCATGGCAATCTGGCTGTCTGGCTCGGCGATCACCGTTGGCTTGCCGCCATCGGCCTGTTCGCGGATCAGCATCGACAGCGGCAGCGAGGCCAGCAGTTCGACGCCGAACTGATTTGCCAGCTTCACGCCACCGCCCTCCCCGAACAGATGCTCCGCATGCCCGCAGTTCGAGCAGATGTGCACCGCCATGTTTTCCACCACACCAAGCACCGGAATGTTGACCTTGCGGAACATCTCCACGCCCTTGCGTGCATCGAGCAGCGCCAGATCCTGCGGGGTGGTGACGATTACCGCGCCGGCCACCGGGACTTTCTGCGCCAGGGTCAGCTGGATGTCGCCAGTGCCGGGCGGCATGTCGATCACCAGATAATCCAGATCGCCCCACGCGGTTTGCGTGACCAGTTGCAGCAGCGCACCGGAGACCATCGGCCCACGCCAGACCATCGGCGTGTTGTCGTCGGTCAGGAACGCCATCGACATCACTTCGACGCCGTGCGCTTGCAGCGGCACGAACCACTTCTGATCCTTGATCTGCGGACGTGTGCCCTCGGCAATACCGAACATGATGCCTTGGCTCGGGCCATAGATATCGGCATCGAGAATCCCGACTTTCGCGCCTTCACGGGCCAGTGCCAGTGCGAGGTTGGCGGCAGTGGTGGACTTACCGACGCCGCCCTTGCCGGACGCCACGGCGACCACGTTCTTGACGTTGGCCAGCCCCGGAATCTGCGCCTGCGCCTTATGCGCGGCGATCACCGAATTGACCTCGACCCGCGCCGTGGCCACGCCGTCGAGGTTTTCGATGGCCAGTTGCAGCAATTGCGCCCAGCCGCTCTTGAACAGACCGGCGGCATAACCGATTTCCAGCTGCACGCTGACGCGATCACCGTTGATTTCGATGTTGCGCACACAACCGGCGCTGACCGGATCCTGATTCAGGTAAGGGTCGGTGTATTGGCTGAGGACGGCTTCCACCGCTGCGCGAGTGACGGCACTCATGGGCAACTCCGATAACAAGACTGGAAAAGATGGCGGGTATCCTAACCCCTGACATTCATTGGTGGTGAGGGGATTTAGGTGTAGGGAAGGATTTACCTGTGGATAGGGGAATGACTGTGGAAAAGGGATTCTGTGGTGAGGGGATTTATCCCCGTTCGGCTGCGCAGCAGTCGCTGAACCACTGCACTCGGTATTCCTGACACACTGAGTGCGATGGTTTTGGGGTGGCTTCGCCACCCAACGGGGATAAATCCCCTCGCCACGGTTATCGCATCTGCCGCAATCGGAAACAGGCCTGTGGGGTGAAAAATATGCGCCAGCGCTTTATAGTGGCCGACCTCCGTTTCATCAAGTAGCGAAGCCCCATGTCCGAGCCACGCAAGATACTCGTCACCAGCGCCCTGCCCTACGCCAACGGTTCGATCCACCTTGGCCACATGCTGGAATATATCCAGACCGATATGTGGGTGCGCTTCCAGAAGCATCGCGGCAATCAATGCATCTATGTCTGCGCCGACGACGCCCACGGTTCGGCGATCATGCTGCGCGCAGAAAAGGAAGGCATCACCCCGGAACAACTGATCGCCAACGTCCAGGCTGAACACAGCGCCGACTTTGCCGAGTTCCTGGTCGATTTCGACAATTTCCACTCTACTCACGCAGAAGAAAACCGTGAGCTGTCGAGCCAGATCTACCTCAAGCTGCGTGACGCCGGGCACATTGCACAGCGCTCGATCACCCAGTATTTCGACCCGGAAAAGAAAATGTTCCTGGCCGACCGCTTCATCAAGGGCACTTGCCCGAAGTGCGGCACTGAAGACCAGTACGGCGACAACTGCGAAAAATGCGGCGCAACCTACGCGCCGACTGACTTGAAGGATCCGAAGTCGGCAATCTCTGGCGCCACCCCGGTGCTCAAGGATTCCCAGCACTTCTTCTTCAAGCTGCCGGATTTCCAGCAGATGCTGCAAACCTGGACCCGCAGCGGCACCTTGCAAGACGCCGTGGCCAACAAGATCGCCGAGTGGCTGGATGCTGGCTTGCAACAGTGGGACATCTCCCGCGACGCGCCGTACTTCGGTTTCGAGATCCCGGGCGAGCCGGGCAAATATTTCTACGTGTGGCTGGATGCGCCGATCGGCTACATGGCCAGCTTCAAGAACCTCTGCGACCGCACGCCGGAGCTGGACTTCGACGCGTTCTGGGGCAAGGACTCCACCGCCGAGCTGTACCACTTCATCGGCAAGGACATCGTCAACTTCCACGCGCTGTTCTGGCCGGCAATGCTTGAAGGCACGGGTTTCCGCAAGCCGACCGCGATCAACGTGCACGGCTACCTGACCGTCAATGGCCAGAAGATGTCCAAGTCGCGCGGCACGTTCATCAAGGCCCGCACGTATCTGGATCATCTGTCGCCAGAGTATCTGCGCTACTACTACGCGGCCAAACTTGGCCGTGGCGTGGATGACCTCGACCTGAACCTCGAAGACTTCGTGCAGAAGGTCAACTCGGATCTGGTTGGCAAAGTGGTCAACATCGCCAGCCGTTGCGCCGGTTTCATCCAGAAGGGCAACGCCGGTCTGCTGGTCGATACCAACGCCGCACCGGAACTGACCGAAGCCTTCCTCGCTGCCGCGCCAAGCATCGCTGATGCTTATGAAGCTCGCGACTTTGCCCGTGCCATGCGCGAAACCATGGCCCTGGCCGACCGCGCCAACGCGTGGATCGCCGACAAGGCACCGTGGTCGCTGAACAAGCAGGAAGGCAAGCAGGCTGAAGTCCAGGCGATCTGCGCCACCGCGATCAACCTGTTCCGCCAGTTGGTGATCTTCCTCAAACCGGTGCTGCCGCTGCTGGCCGCCGATGCCGAGGCATTCCTCAACGTCGCGCCGCTGACCTGGAACGACCACACCACCCTGCTGGCCAATCATCAGTTGAACGAGTTCAAGCCGCTGATGACCCGCATCGACCCGGTAAAAGTACAAGCCATGAGCGACGCCTCGAAAGAAGACCTGACCGCCAGCCAGACCGACACCGGCGCCGCTGCACCGGCCGGCAATGGCGAACTGGCCAAGGACCCGCTGTCGCCGGAAATCGACTTCGACGCGTTCGCCGCTATCGACCTGCGCGTGGCACTGATCGTCAAGGCTGAAGCCGTGGAAGGCGCGGACAAGTTGCTGCGTCTGACGCTGGACATCGGTGACGAGCAGCGCAACGTGTTCTCCGGGATCAAGAGTGCTTATCCAGACCCGTCGAAGCTTGATGGTCGCCTGACGATGATGATCGCCAACCTCAAGCCGCGCAAAATGAAGTTCGGCATCTCTGAAGGCATGGTCATGGCGGCCGGCCCGGGCGGTGAAGAAATCTACCTGCTCAGCCCGGACAGCGGCGCCAAGCCGGGTCAGCGCATCAAGTAAGACTGCGCGTTGACTGATCCCACCGGCGTGCTCCGTGCGCCTGTGGGATTTTTCATATGTGGGCGGATAATGCCTAACCTTGAGTGACACCCGCCCGTTTCTGCCGGCAGAACCATGACCGAACTCGTGCTTACGCTTTTCAGTGCTGCGCTGCTCAACAACTTCGTGTTGCACTGGCCGCTGGGCGTCGATCCGCTACTCGCGGCTGATCGGCGTCAGGTGCATGCGCTGGGTTTGGCGACGTTGTGCTTGATGCTGATGGTCGGCGTGCTCGGTTATGCGATCTGGCATTGGCTACTGGTGCCGCTGCAATTGCAGGCGTTGCGCCTGTTCGTGTTCCTGCCGCTGAGCGTGTTGCTGATCGCGCCGCTGCTTAAACTGCTGGCGCGTTGGCTGCCGACGTGGCGCTTCGACGGTTTGTGGCCGTTGCTGCTGGGCAATGCCGGCGTGTTGGGGTTGACGCTGATCAACGCCCAAGCAGACCGGGGCTTACTGCACGCGACAGCGCTGAGCCTCGGCGCGGGGCTGGGTTTCTGGCTGGTGTTGAGCCTGTTCTGCGATTTGCGTGAACGTACGGCGGATAACGATGTTCCACTGCCCTTCCGTGGCTTGCCGATCCTGTTGATCGGCGCCGGATTGATGGCCGTGGCTTTTCTCGGATTCAGTGGACTGATCAAAACATGAGTCTGATTCAATGCATCGATGCGCTGCTGCCGCAGACCCAATGCGGCAAGTGCGGGCATCCCGGATGCAAACCCTACGCTGAAGGCATCGCCGCCGGCGAGCCGATCAACAAGTGCCCGCCCGGTGGCGACGAAACCATTGCTGCGCTGGCCGAGTTGTTGAAGGTTCCGGTGTTGGGGCTGGACGTCACTCGTGGTGTGGCTCCACCGCAAGTCGCCTACATCCGCGAGGCCGAATGCATCGGCTGCACCAAATGCATTCAGGCCTGCCCGATTGATGCGATTGTCGGCGCGGCGAAACTGATGCACACGGTCATCATTGATGAATGCACCGGCTGTGACCTGTGCGTGGCGCCGTGCCCGGTGGATTGCATCGAGATGCATCCGTTGCCGCTGGGGACACTGCCGGTGATTGGCGGCCTCGCAGCGAGTCTTGAAGAGCTGCAGGAGCGCGCCGCCAAACGCGACCACGCCCGGCAACGCTTCGAGCGCCGCAATGCTCGACTGCAACGCGAGGAACAGCAGAAACAGGCCGACCGCGAAGCCCGCGCACAACGCGCGGCACTCGTAGCAACCACCACGCTCGATCCGGTGCAGGCAGCACTTGAGCGAGTGCGCGCGCAAAAAACCGTGGGCGCGGATGCTGCACTGAAGAAAGCCAAGATCGATGTGGCGATGAGCCGCGCGCAATTGAACAAGTCGCTGAAAGCCTTCGGTCATCCGCCGACTTTCGAACAGCAGTCGCAATTGATCGTACTGCAACAGCAGTTCGAGGCGGCAGAACGTGCACTGCACGCCGCCGAGCGGCAGGTGCAAGACCATGTCGCCCCTTGAGGCCCCGGACGCTCGCCTGCAACAGGCGATGAGGCTGGTGCTGCTGGCCACGCTGCCGGGGTTGCTCGCGTCGTTCTGGTTTTACGGCTGGGGCGTGTTGATCAATCTGATCTTGTGCGTGGCTGGCGCATTGGTCGTCGAGGCGCTGGTGGCAAGTCTGCGCGGGCAAGCGCTGCAACCGACATTGACCGACGGCAGCGCGCTGGTGACTGCGACCTTGCTGGCGCTGGCACTGCCGCCGTATTGTCCATGGTGGCTGACGGTCAGCGCGATCACTTCGGGCTTGTTGTTCGGCAAGCATGTGTATGGCGGCGTCGGCAGGAATCCGTTCAACCCGGCGATGCTGGGCTTCGCCCTGGCCATGGTCACCTTCGCGCAACCGATGACTCACTGGCCGGCGCATGGCATGGATCTGCTCGCGGCTTTGCAGCAGGTGTTCACTTTCGGGCAGGCACCGGATGCCTGGGTTCAGGCCACCGCGCTGGACAGTCTGCGTATCAACAAAAGCCTGACCATGGACGAGCTGTTTGCCGCCAATCAGGCTTTCGGGCGTTTCGGTGGGCGCGGTGTGGAATGGATCAATCTGGCGTTTCTTGCCGGAGGGCTGTTTCTGCTGCAACAGCGGGTAATTGGCTGGCACGCACCAGTTGGCATGCTCGCCAGTCTGTTTGTGATCAGCTTGCTGTGCTGGAACGGCTCGGGGTCGGATTCCCACGGCTCGCCACTGTTTCACCTGCTCAGCGGCGCAAGCATGCTTGGCGCGTTTTTCATCATCACCGAACCAGTGTCCGGGGCGAAAACCGCGCTCGCGCGCTTGCTGTTCGGTGTCGGTGTCGGGTTGCTGACTTATCTGATCAGAACCTGGGGCGGATATCCCGACGGCGTGGCGTTCGCGGTGCTGCTGATGAACTTGTGCGTACCGGCGCTTGAGCGCTTTGCCGCCGCACGTCAGGCCCGGGTGACGCCATGAACCATCGTCGCAGCCTGATCACGCTGGTGCTGCTGGCAGTAGCGGGTATCGCCGTGACTTACACGGTGTATCGGATCAATGCGCCGCAGATTGCTGCCGAACAACGTCTGATCGACAGCCGCAAGTTACTCGATGTTCTTGCGGCGGACAGTTACGACAATCAACCGCTGGAACAACCGCTGCCGCAGATCGATGTCAAGTTGAGCCACAGTTCTCTGGTGGCTGGCTATCGGGCGACCAAGGGCGGGCGCACGGTCGCGGTGCTCCTGCGCAGTCAGACTGAGGGTTATGCCGGGACGCTCGAATTATTGATCGCGATTGATTCCGACGGCAGATTGCTTGGGGTCAAAACACTGCGGCAGACCGAAACACCGGCACTCGGCGGACACATCGGTGACTGGCCGAATGGTTGGTTGCAGGCGTTTACCGGCAAATCATTGGATGCAGGTTGGGCATTGAAAAAGGATCAGGGGCAATTCGACCAGATGGCCGGCGCCACCGTCACTTCCCGCGCCGCGATCAACGCGATCCATGACGCTTTGCGCTATTTCGACGAGCACCGGCAAGCCTTCTCAGGGAGTGCGCCATGAACAGATCGGCGGCGCTGTCGAACTCGATGCTGCTGGTTCTGCTGCTTGGCGCTTCAGGATCAATAGCCAGCGCGCTGGCGATCCTGCTGATGTTCACGGTCGTCGTCGGTTTGTATCATCTGTGCATGAAGCCACTGCGCACGCGGCTGAGCGCCGCAAGTTTATTGCTCGCCAGTCTGCTGCTGGCGGCCACCCTGAGCAGTTGCGCAGACATCCTGCTGCAACGCTGGTCGTTGCAGTGGCATACGCCGGTCAGTCTCTATATCGGCCTGATCGGCCTGCAGTGCGTGCTGCTGGAACAGCATGGAATCTTTAGCCGGTCTGCGAGTGAGCGTCTGAGCCTGTACGGCCTCTTTGTCGGCTTGATGCTGACACTGGCCACATTGCGCGAATTGTTCGGCGAGGGTCTGCACCTGCTCACTTTGGCACCGGGTGCATTCATTGTGCTCGGACTCTTGCTCGCCGCCCGTCAGACCTGGAAACGCCCCGCCGCCCTACCCGAGGAAACGCATCGCCCATGAATGCCGCAAAACGTCTGGAAATTTTCCGCAGGCTGCACGAGGACAATCCCGAGCCCAAGACCGAATTGGCTTACTCCTCGGCGTTCGAACTGCTGATCGCGGTGATTCTGTCAGCGCAATCGACCGACGTCGGAGTGAACAAGGCGACGGCCAGGCTGTACCCAGTGGCCAATACGCCTGCAGCCATTTATGCGTTGGGCGTGGAAGGCTTGTCCGAATACATCAAGACCATTGGCCTGTACAACAGCAAGGCAAAAAACGTGATCGAGACCTGTCGCTTGCTGGTTGAGCGCCACGGCGGCGAAGTCCCGCAGACCCGAGAAGAACTGGAAGCCTTGCCCGGCGTAGGCCGCAAGACTGCCAATGTGGTGCTCAACACGGCTTTCCGCCAACTGACCATGGCCGTCGACACCCACATCTTCCGGGTGAGCAACCGCACGGGCATTGCCCCGGGCAAGAATGTGGTCGAAGTGGAAATGAAACTGATGAAGTTTGTACCCAAAGATTTTCTGCTCGATTCGCACCATTGGCTGATTCTCCACGGGCGCTACGTATGCCTCGCGCGCAAGCCGCGCTGTGGCAGTTGCCGGATCGAAGATTTGTGCGAGTACAAACAGAAAACCTCTGACGATTGAGCGGCTATTAGGTTTTTTCATTCTTCGATTGAAAAAATCTTTTTTACCCGCCGCCTGTTTATCGTTATAAGGGGCGCCAAAGGCAGTCTTAGCCTGGAGTGATTCTATGAGTACCGGCAAAGAGCAACTGGAAGCAGAAGACGATTTTATCCCCGTAGAAATTGACGATGCCGAACCCGTAGTCGAAGTAGCCAAGACCAACCTGAGCAAGCGCCGCACCATCGACAACATGCTTGAGGAGCGTCGTTTGCAAAAGCAATTGGCCGATTACGATTTTGACCTGTGAAACTTGAAAGCCTCCAGAAATGGAGGCTTTTCGCTTTCTACAGCAAGCTGATTTGATCTGCCCAGGATCGGTCAGCGAATAACCGGTCAGACCAAACCGTTACGCTGCGCCAGCTCGATCAGATCCACCAGTGAGCGAGCGTTGAGTTTCAATAACAGGCGGGTCTTGTAAGTACTCACGGTCTTGTTGCTGAGAAACATGCCGTCGGCAATTTCCTTGTTGGTTTTACCCCGCGCCAACTGTTGCAACACCATCATTTCTCGCCCGGAAAGACGATCGACCATGTCGGCTTCGCTGGCATTGCCCAAGCTGGTACGCACGGTGTGCAGAGCCTGGTTGGGAAAATAACTGTACCCGGACAGAACTGCCTTGATCGCACTTAGCAGTTCCGTCAGATCCTGTTGCTTGCAAACATACCCCGCAGCCCCCGATTGCATGCAGCGCATGGAGAAGTGCCCGGGCGCCTGGGAAGTCAACACCAGGACTTTCAGCGGCATGGCGGTCGAGGTCAGCCGCGCAATGACTTCCAGACCATCAAGTTTCGGTATGCCGATATCCAGAATAACGATATCGGGCATTTGGTCGCGCGCAAGTTGTAACGCATCCACTCCATTGTCTGTTTCTGCAATGACTTCGTAGCCATGACGTTCCATCAGCATACGTACCGCAAGACGAATGACGGGGTGATCATCCACGATCAGCACTTTATTCATGGGCAAGTCCAGTTTCGCTGTTCGAATTTTTAGAACCGGCACAATATCCTAGTGACTTCCCTTGTTGCACACCGCATCGCTCACGCACTTGCAGCGAGAGACATTCCCTACAGCTTTAATGGATTTATCCTACAAAAAAACCTTACTCGCCTCACTGACGGCAACACTAATGGTGTGGCCTTGCCTCGCAAACGTAAAAAACCGGCATCGAGACTACATGCTTGATGGAAAAAGCGCGCCCATCTCGTCCTTCTGATCGCGCTATACAAACGACACGAATTCATATCGGTCAACTATTACATCTGCGGCAGTCGATGCTACTTCGCCAAGTATCAGCAACTCGACAAACCTCTGATACAAGAGAACACTTTCAAAAAATCGACTTTTGCTATAAACACAGATTGCAGCAACTTGAACAACCAGAAGTACGAGCCAACCCACACTCAATGAACTTGACGAGCAATACGCCCCCATGGAACTCAAACATGATAAAGATCAAGAAAAAAATCCCGAACCCGATGACCATTATCGCCATATTCGCGGTCCTGTCAGAGTCATCAGCCGCGATTTCCCTGCCCTTCCTGGCAGACGAAGAAAGAGAAATTTACGTCTGGTTCCTGATCAGCTTTCCGTTTTACTTGTTGTTCCTTTTTTTCATGACCCTCAACTTCAACTACCGCTCGCTCTACGCGCCATCTGATTTCGAGACGGACGAAAGTTTCATTCAGGTCATAGATAGCAAAGAGCGCGATAACAGGAAACCTGGATCAACCGAACAGACACCTTGTGAGACAGCAGACTCTGCTCTATCTGACAGAACGCATAACATCGCAGACCCACCGACAAACTCTCAAGACACACTTGACCCCATGGCGCAGCACCATATAAACCTTCCAGACGCGATCAAGGAGTTGCACATTATAGATGCACGCACAATGACAGAAATAAACGAGCTTGGAGAAAGTCTAGAAAAAATACCGCCTACGGGAAAACGCATATCTCAAGTTGTCATATTTTTATCCAACGATGTTTCGGACAAATTTCTTACAACAGACAATTTGCGTGAGAGTAAACTTCCAAAGAAAGGCAGAGGCACTAGCTATTTCATTGTTTACAAGGTATGTACGCGAGTCGTGACTGCTCTCGGCAAATTTTGATGCATTGGCATTCGGGTTTGAGGCACAAAAAGATCAGCACACTGGCACGTAGGCCAAAAAACACGGAATTGAAAAAGGCGACCTTGTCCAATGACAAGGCCGCCTTCTTTAATTGCGCGTACGAGGGTCTTAGAACAGCTTGCGACCCTTGTTGGCGGCAATACGCATGCGCAGCGCGTTGAGCTTGATGAAGCCCGCCGCGTCGGCCTGGTTGTAAGCACCGCCGTCTTCTTCGAAGGTGGCGATGTTGGCGTCGAACAACGATTCGTCGGACTTGCGGCCGGTGACAATCACGTTGCCCTTGTACAGCTTCAGGCGCACAACGCCATTCACGTGGGCCTGAGAAGCATCGATCATCTGCTGCAGCATCAGACGCTCAGGGCTCCACCAGTAGCCGGTGTAGATCAGGCTGGCGTATTTCGGCATCAGCTCGTCTTTCAAGTGAGCGACTTCGCGGTCCAGAGTGATCGACTCGATGGCGCGGTGCGCGCGCAGCATGATGGTGCCGCCCGGGGTTTCGTAGCAGCCACGGGACTTCATGCCTACGTAGCGGTTCTCGACGATGTCGAGACGGCCGATACCATGGGCGCCACCGATCTGGTTCAGCGTCGCCAGCACGGTGGCCGGGGTCATTTCGACGCCGTCCAGTGCGACGATATCGCCGTTGCGGTAGGTCAGTTCCAGGTATTGCGCTTGGTCAGGAGCCTTCTCCGGGGAGACGGTCCATTTCCACATGTCTTCTTCGTGCTCGGTCCAGGTGTCTTCCAGCACGCCACCTTCATAGGAGATGTGCAGCAGGTTGGCATCCATCGAGTACGGGGATTTCTTCTTGCCGTGACGCTCGATCGGGATGTTGTGCTTTTCAGCGTAATCCATCAGCTTTTCACGCGAGAGCAGGTCCCATTCACGCCATGGCGCGATGACTTTCACGCCAGGCTTGAGCGCGTAGGCACCCAGCTCGAAACGTACCTGGTCGTTGCCTTTGCCGGTGGCGCCGTGGGAAATGGCGTCAGCGCCGGTTTCGTTGGCGATTTCGATCAGGCGCTTGGCGATCAGCGGACGTGCGATGGAAGTACCCAGCAGGTACTCGCCTTCGTAAACGGTGTTGGCGCGGAACATCGGGAATACGAAATCACGCACGAATTCTTCGCGCAGGTCGTCGATGTAGATTTCTTTGACGCCCATGGCCTGCGCCTTGGCGCGAGCTGGCTCGACCTCTTCGCCCTGACCGAGGTCAGCAGTGAAAGTCACTACTTCACAGTTATAAGTATCTTGCAGCCACTTGAGGATCACCGAAGTGTCCAGGCCGCCGGAATACGCCAGAACGACCTTGTTTACGTCCGCCATGCCATCACTCCACGGGGTTCTACGGAAAGCCGAGGAGTCTACCGCTCAAACGCGATAATTTACAGAGGCGCGACAGCTTAAGACGACAAAGCGACAGATTGTTTCGACAGCGCGACGATGACCGGCGAGTCAGGAAGTCGCCGCAGCGTTGGCAGGCGTGCTCGCGGTAGGTGCCGGAGCCGTGGTCGGCGCCACCCGTGCGAGGTGCACATTGACCCGGCGGTTCTTCGCCCGGTTACCCGCGTTGGTGTTCGGCACCAGCGGATAACGCTCGCCATGGAAGCGCACGGTGATCTGCGACTCCTGAATGCCGTTGGCCTTGAAGAAGTCGACCACGGCCAAGGCGCGACGGCGCGACAGTTCGCGGTTGGTCAGGCGATTGCCGCTGTTGTCGGAATGGCCGTCGAGCTCGATGTGATTGACCGTCGGATCGGCCTTCATGAATTCGAGCATGACTTGCAGCTTGGCTTTGGCGGCAGCGTCCAGTTCGACGCCTTCGCCGGGGAAGCCGATCTGCGATTGCTTGATCTGATCAAAATTCTGCGGCAGCAACTTTGCCACACACGTTTGGTAATCGTTGAACGCCTTGCTGAACTTGACCGGCAACAGACGCACTTCCGCCACCCGGCCATCGCCCGAGGCATGGCGGATCAGCGGGCTGCGGCCGTCCATCAAGCCGCTGATCAAACGTCCGGCCTGAGCCTGAGAACTGTTGAACAGCACGTTGCCGCTACCCAGCCTGACGGTCCCCAGATTGAGGTCGCCGCGCCCCGGTTGCCACGGCGCGGCGGCTGCCAGCAGGGTCGCCGATCCGCCACCGAGCATGGCGTTGTAGGCGTTGAGCCGGAAGGTCGCCTGCTCGCCGGCCTTGCGCACGAACTGCCCTGAGCCGAAATCGGTGATCGGCTGCGTCAAGCGGCATTCGAACTTGTCGCCCTCGACCGTCCACTCGATGTTCTCCAGACGTGTCTGGTACGTCAGCGCCATCGCCGGAAGGCTGACAAACACACTGAGCAAGGCTAAATAACGCTGGCGCACGGGAGGCTCCATCTGGCTTCTGCAACAAAAAGACCGATACACATATGTTTACGGCATACCTATGGGATATCGGACGCTTGTCTCAAAACTTGATAGCGAGTGCCTGAAGGAGTCTTTTCCGGTAGCATTCGCCTCAGTTTGACCCGCCTGGAATCCCCTCATGTCCGACCGCCTGACCCTGCTGCGTCCCGACGACTGGCACATTCATCTTCGCGATGGTGCCGTGTTGACCAATACCGTTGCGGATGTCGCGCGCACCTTTGGTCGCGCAATCATCATGCCCAACCTGGTACCGCCGGTGCGCAACGCCGCTGAAGCCGACGGCTATCGCCAGCGGATTCTCGCTGCCCGCCCGGCCGGCAGTGGTTTCGAGCCATTGATGGTGCTGTACCTCACCGACCGCACCCAGCCCGAAGAAATTCGTGAAGCCAAGGCCAGCGGTTTCGTGCACGCCGCCAAGCTGTATCCGGCCGGCGCCACCACCAACTCCGATTCCGGTGTCACCAGCATCGACAAGATTTTCCCGGCGATCGAGGCCATGGCCGAAGTCGGCATGCCGTTGTTGATCCACGGTGAAGTCACCCGTGGCGATGTCGACGTGTTCGACCGCGAAAAAATCTTCATCGATGAGCACATGCGCCGTGTGGTCGAGCGTTTTCCGACGCTCAAAGTGGTGTTCGAACACATCACCACCGCCGACGCCGTGCAGTTCGTCAATGAGGCTGCGGCCAACGTTGGCGCGACCATCACTGCGCATCACCTGCTGTACAACCGCAATCACATGCTGGTTGGCGGGATTCGGCCGCACTTCTATTGCCTGCCGATCCTCAAGCGCAATACCCATCAGGAAGCCCTGCTCGACGCCGCTACCAGCGGCAGCGCGAAGTTCTTTCTCGGCACCGACTCGGCACCGCACGCCCAGCACGCCAAGGAAGCCGCGTGCGGCTGTGCCGGCTGCTACACCGCGTACGCTGCCATCGAGATGTATGCCGAAGCCTTTGAACAGCGCAATGCGCTGGACAAGCTTGAAGCGTTTGCCAGCCTCAACGGCCCGCGTTTCTACGGCCTGCCGGTGAACACCGATCGCATTACCCTGGTTCGTGAAGAATGGACCGCCCCGACCAGCCTGCCATTCGGCGAGCTGACCGTTATCCCGCTGCGCGCCGGTGAAAAACTGCGCTGGCGCCTGCTGGAGGAACACGCGTGAGTGAAGACCATTTCGACGACGAACAGGAAGGTCAAGGTGGTGGCGGCTCCCGTCACCCGATGGCAGCACGCTTTCGCGGCTACCTGCCGGTTGTCGTCGACGTAGAAACCGGTGGCTTCAATTGCGCCACCGATGCGTTGCTGGAGATTGCCGCGACCACCATCGCCATGGATGAAAAGGGTTTCGTTTACCCGGACCACACCTACTTCTTCCGTGTCGAGCCGTTCGAAGGCGCCAACATCGAAGCGGCTGCGCTGGAGTTCACCGGGATCAAGCTGGATCATCCGTTGCGCATGGCCGTCAGTGAAGAAACCGCGTTGACCGACATCTTCCGTGGCATCCGCAAGGCGTTGAAAGCCAACGGCTGCAAACGGGCGATTCTGGTCGGCCACAACAGCAGCTTCGATCTGGGCTTCCTCAACGCCGCCGTCGCGCGGCTGGACATGAAGCGCAACCCGTTCCACCCGTTCTCCAGTTTCGATACCGCGACGCTGGCCGGTCTGGCGTACGGTCAGACCGTACTGGCGAAAGCCTGTCAGGCAGCCGACATCGATTTCGACGGTCGCGAGGCGCACTCCGCGCGTTACGACACCGAGAAAACCGCTGAGTTGTTCTGCGGCATCGTCAACCGCTGGAAACAGATGGGTGGCTGGGAAGACTTCAACGACTGATCGTCGAAGTTTTTCGCGCGCATGAAAAAACCGGCTCAAGAGCCGGTTTTTTTGTACCTCGACGTTGCGCCTTACAGGGCGGCAGCGTTCTCGGTCAGGTAAGCCGCAACGCCTTCTGGCGAAGCGTTCATGCCTTTGTCGCCTTTTTTCCAGTTGGCAGGGCAGACTTCGCCGTGCTCTTCGTGGAATTGCAGAGCGTCGACCAGACGGATCAGCTCTTCCATGTTACGGCCCAGCGGCAGGTCGTTGATGATCTGCGAGCGGACAACGCCCTTGTCGTCGATCAGGAACGCGCCACGGAAAGCTACGCCGCCTTCGGACTCAACGTCGTAAGCCTTGGCGATGTCGTGCTTCATGTCGGCAGCCATGGTGTATTTCACCTGACCGATGCCGCCATTGTTGACCGGGGTGTTGCGCCAGGCGTTGTGGGTGAAGTGCGAGTCGATCGAAACAGCGATCACTTCTACGTTGCGTGCCTTGAAGTCGGCCATGCGGTTGTCCAGAGCGATCAGCTCGGACGGGCAGACGAAGGTGAAGTCCAGCGGGTAGAAGAACACCAGGCCGTATTTGCCTTTGATGGCCGAGGACAGGGTGAAGCTGTCAACGATCTCGCCATTGCCGAGTACGGCCGGGACGGTGAAGTCTGGGGCTTGTTTGCCTACGAGTACGCTCATTGATATCTCCTGGTGTAAAAACTTGAAGTTCAGGGTCCGGGCCAGCCTGTCACCCTCAGGCGACAGCCCTGTGACACGAACCCCCTTCGCAAGGGCCGACCATCATACACTGCGAATTTGGCCTGTCCTCAACGGTTTTTTTGCACAAGTCGCGCTGGCCTCCGGCCATAAGACACCGTTCGTCAGGCATACCCGGATTTGGCGATAATCCGTTCCGAAAGCACTTTGACAATCATTCTCGTTAACATTAAGATCCATCGCAATTGAGTCACAACCAGCGACGGTTCTCACTTATGTATGTTTGTCTCTGCACTGGCGTCACCGACGGACAGATCCGCGAAGCGATCTATGAAGGTTGCTGCAGCTATAAAGAAGTTCGTCAGGCCACCGGCGTCGCCAGCCAATGCGGCAAATGTGCCTGCCTTGCCAAGGAAGTGGTTCGCGAAACCCTGACCAAGCTGCAAACCGCCCAGGCCGCGATCCCCTACCCGGTAGAATTTACTGCCGCGTAAATACCCCCTATTTCGAAAAACCGGACTTATGTCCGGTTTTTTTATGCCTGAAAATCAAATGCTTAGCGTCTAGACGCGGAACACAAACATTCTTATTCCGATTAATTTTCATTTATTATTCAATAACTTAGGTTTGACACTTATAAGAGCGCGGCTCAAACTCTGGCCCATATATAGCTATTACAGGGCAGGACTCCGATCATGAAAGGCGACATTACAGTCATCCAGCATCTCAACAAGATCCTTGCCAATGAGCTGGTCGCGATCAATCAGTACTTCCTGCATGCACGCATGTATGAAGATTGGGGTCTGAACAAGCTCGGCAAGCACGAATACAAAGAATCCATCGACGAGATGAAGCACGCGGACAAGCTGATCAAGCGCATCCTGTTCCTGGAAGGTCTGCCGAACGTGCAGGATCTGGGCAAGCTGCACATCGGCGAGCACACCAAGGAAATGCTTGAGTGCGATCTGCGTATCGAGAAAACCGGCCATGCTGATCTGAAAGCTGCGATCGCGCACTGCGAAACCGTTGCCGACTACGGCAGCCGTGAACTGCTTGAAGACATTCTCGAATCCGAAGAAGAACATATCGACTGGCTGGAAACTCAGCTGGGCCTGATCGATAAAGTCGGTCTTGAGAACTATCTGCAATCGCAGATGGGCGAAGACGAGTAAGTTAGCGTCCGCTAGTTTCGAGACACTAAAAAGCCCCGCCCTCTTTCGAGTGGCGGGGCTTTTTATTTGGCTGCAGATCAACAGATCGCAGCCTCGTGTCTCTCGACAGCTCCAACAGGGGAGCTAATCGATTCAGGCTTCAGTCTTGGCAGCAGCAGCTTCAACCGCAGCCTTGATGGTGCTTTGCAGCGAACCGTCGGCAGCCATTTCGATCATGATGTCGCTACCGCCGACCAGTTCACCACCAACCCACAGTTGTGGAAAAGTCGGCCAGTTGGCGTACTTCGGCAGGTTGGCGCGGATTTCCGGGTTCTGCAGGATGTCGACGTAGGCGAACTTCTCGCCACAGCCCATAACGGCCTGCGCGGCTTTCGCGGAGAAGCCACACTGCGGGGCATTCGGCGAGCCTTTCATGTAAAGCAGAATGGTGTTGTTGGCAATCTGCTCTTTAATCGTTTCGATGATATCCATGGAGCACCTCGGCTGAACTTTCCGACTCACGGGTCGGCACGGTGGCGCATTGTAACGGAATCCCGAGCGCGCTGCTCGGTCTCCCCGACAGACTTCCTCAAGCCGCCGCCACGGTCACCGGCACGCCATTCAGTGCCGCATTGCCTGACAGTTCGTCGAGCTGACACTCATCAGTCAAGTCATTCGCGCTGGAACCCGGCTGGCTACTGGCAATCGCCATCTGTACACCCGGCCGCGCATGCCCCCAACCGTGCGGCAGGCTGACCACGCCTTGCATCATGTCCAGACTGCCCACCACCTCGACCTCGATCTGCCCGACACGCGAACTCACGCGCACCAACTGCCCGTCAGTCAGACCGCGCGTGGCGAGGTCGTCCGGGTGCATCAACAGTTGATGACGCGGCTTGCCCTTCACCAGTCGATGGTAGTTGTGCATCCACGAGTTGTTGCTGCGCACATGCCGGCGGCCAATCATCAGCAACTCATCGGCGGCCGGCGCTTGTAATGCGGCGAACCGCGCGAGGTCGGCAAGAATCGCTGCCGGCGCAGCCTGAATGCGCTGATTGGCAGTCTTCAGACGCGGTGCAAGATTAGGTTTCAACGCACCCAGATCGATTCCGTGCGGATGATCGAACAGCGTCGCCAGCGATAACTTGAGCTCTGACGCGTCGCCATACATGCCCATGCGCAGGCCCATGTCGATCATCTTCGCCGGTGGCATGGTTGGCTTGAGTTCTTTCCCGGTCTTCTGCGCAAAGGCTTTCGCCAGGCCGACAAAGATTTCCCAGTCGTGCAAGGCGCCCTCGGGCTTGGCGAGGATTGCGCGATTGAAGCGCGTGACGTTGCGCACCGCGAACAGGTTGAACGTGGTGTCGTAGTGATCGTTCTCCAGCGCCGAAGTCGACGGCAGGATCAGGTCGGCGTAACGCGTGGTTTCGTTGATGTACAGGTCGATGCTGACCATGAACTCCAACCCATCCAGTGCTTGCTCGAGCTGCCGACCGTTGGGCGTGGAGAGGATCGGATTGCCGGCCACGGTGATCAACGCGCGGATCTGGCCCTCGCCTTCCGTGAGCATTTCTTCGGCCAGCGCAGAAACCGGTAATTCGCCGCCGTACTCGGGCCGCCCGGAGACGCGGCTCTGCCATTTGTTGAAATGCCCGCCTGAAGTAGTCGCCACCAGATCCACCGCCGGCTCGGTGCACAGCGCACCACCAACGCGGTCGAGGTTGCCGGTCACCAGGTTGATCAGTTGCACCACCCAATGGCACAGCGTGCCGAAGGCTTGAGTGGAAACGCCCATCCGCCCGTAACAGACAGCGCTCGGCGCAGCGGCAAAGTCGCGGGCCAATTGACGGATCTGCTCGGCCGGCACGGCGCACAAAGGGCTCATGGTTTCAGCGGTGAAACCCGCCACGGCGGCGCGCACTTCGTCCAGACCGTCGACCGGCAGATGACTGCCCCGCGCCAGGCCTTCGCTGAAAAGAGTATTGAGCACGCCAAACAACAACGCCGCATCGCCACCGGGACGCACGAACAAATGCTGATCGGCCATCGCCGCCGTTTCGCTGCGCCGCGGATCGACCACCACCACTTTGCCGCCGCGCGCCTGAATCGCCTTCAGGCGCTTCTCGACATCCGGCACGGTCATGATGCTGCCATTGGACGCCAGCGGATTACCGCCGAGGATCAGCATGAAATCAGTGTGGTCGATGTCCGGAATCGGCAGCAGCAAACCGTGGCCGTACATCAAATGACTGGTCAGGTGATGCGGCAGTTGATCGACCGAAGTCGCCGAGTAGCGGTTGCGGGTTTTCAGCAGCCCGAGGAAGTAGTTGCTGTGGGTCATCAGCCCATAGTTGTGCACGCTGGGATTGCCCTGATACACCGCCACCGCGTTCTGCCCATGCCGCTCCTGGATCGCCGCCAGCCGCTCGGCCACCAACGCGAACGCCTCATCCCACTCGATGGGCAGCCATTCGCTGCCGACCCGGCGCATCGGCTGACGCAAGCGATCCGGATCGTTCTGGATATCTTGCAGCGCCACCGCTTTGGGGCAGATATGCCCGCGGCTGAAAGTGTCCTGCGCATCGCCCTTGATCGAGGTGATCGCGACGGCGCCATCGGTTTCGCTGGTTTCGATGGTCAAGCCGCAGATGGCTTCACACAGATGGCAGGCACGGTGATGGAGAGTCTTGGTCATGGCCAGTCTCTGTATTGTTCTGGGCGGGCGATAACGCCTGCGGGAACAAAACTATGGCCCGTGTACCAGAGCTGCGCCAGCGACGTTCGTCTTGTGAATCGGCGGCCATCAGGCGCGCCGATAGCCCGGCGCGGTCAATTGGGAGTGGATTGTGGCGGCGGCGCCAGCTGGATTTCCTGAATGGTCTCAATCTGCTCGTGGGCGATGTGCACGCCGGTGAGTTCGCCGATCAGGCGCCAGTGTTCGTCGAGTCCGGCGCTGATGGTCGCCATGCGATCAATCATCTGGCGGCTGGCAGCCTTGACCACGTCGTCTTCGCTGCGCATCAATTCGAAGGACATGGACGTCATCGAGGCGGTGAGATGAGTCAGGGAGCGTGCCGTGTGGCCCAGCAATTCCATTAACAGTTGTTCTTTCGATTCCATGCGTAGGCATCCTGCGTCGCTCGTGGGGTTATTTATAACTCAGCACTTTGCTTTAGCAAATGTTTCAGCGCGCCATCCGACCAAGCGGCTCAGTGGCTCACCGGTCGCAAACCGACCCGGCCCGCACCATCCGCGGCGTGGCTGATTGCCAAGCGCGGTGGGGCCAGTGTACAAATGGCCTGCTGCCCCTGGCGAAGCTGACGATAAATCACAGCGTTCGCCCTGCTATCACACCGGCACACATTTACAAAAACCGTAGCCTATTGGAAAAACGCGACATTTAGTGTCAATATCGCGCCCTTCCCTATTTCGTCGCCCCGTGCGGCTTACGCCGCAGGTCTCGCCCGTTGTTCCGTTAGACAAGGCTTTGAGCATCTGCGGTTTGTAGCAAAAGGTAGTCAATGATGAGCGCAAGGCACTTTCTCTCCCTGATGGATTGCACGCCCGAAGAGCTGGTCAGCGTGATCCGTCGAGGCGTTGAGCTCAAGGACCTGCGTAACCGCGGCGTACTGTTCGAGCCTCTGAAAAACCGCGTGCTGGGGATGATCTTCGAGAAGTCCTCGACTCGCACCCGGATCTCGTTCGAAGCGGGCATGATCCAGCTCGGCGGCCAGGCGATTTTCCTCTCGCCGCGCGACACCCAACTGGGCCGTGGCGAGCCGATTGGCGACTGCGCGATCGTCATGTCGAGCATGCTCGATGCGGTGATGATCCGGACCTTTGCCCACAGCACCCTGACCGAATTCGCCGCCAACTCGCGCGTGCCAGTGATCAACGGCTTGTCCGATGACCTGCACCCGTGCCAGTTGCTGGCCGACATGCAGACCTTCCTTGAGCACCGCGGCTCGATTCAGGGCAAGACCGTGGCCTGGATCGGCGACGGCAACAACATGTGCAACAGCTATATAGAAGCGGCGATCCAGTTCGACTTCCAGTTGCGCATTGCCTGCCCGGAAGGCTACGAGCCGAACGCGGAATTCGTGGCCAAGGCCGGCGATCGTGTGACCATCGTCCGCGATCCGAAAGATGCCGTGCGCGGTGCGCATCTGGTCAGTACCGACGTCTGGACCTCGATGGGCCAGGAAGAGGAAACCGCCAAGCGCCTCAAGCTGTTCGCGCCGTATCAGGTCAATCGTGCCCTGCTCGATCTGGCGGCCGAGGACGTGCTGTTCCTGCACTGCCTGCCCGCGCACCGCGGCGAAGAAATCAGCCTCGACCTGCTTGATGACCCGCGCTCCGTCGCCTGGGATCAGGCAGAAAACCGTCTCCACGCACAGAAGGCGCTGCTCGAATTCCTCGTCGAGCCGGCATATCACCACGCATGAGCCATGAATTACTGCTGAACCTGCGCAACCTCGCTTGCGGCTATCAGGACCAACGTGTGGTGCAGAACCTCAATCTGCACCTGAACGCCGGCGATATTGGCTGCTTGCTCGGTTCGTCCGGCTGCGGCAAGACCACCACGCTGCGTGCGATTGCCGGTTTCGAACCGGTGCACGAAGGTGAAATCCAGCTCGGCGGTGAAGTCATCTCCAGCGCCGGTTTCACCCTCGCCCCGGAAAAACGCCGGATTGGCATGGTGTTCCAGGATTACGCGCTGTTCCCGCACCTGAGCGTCGCGGACAATATTGCTTTTGGCATTCGCAAGCACCCGCAAAAAGAGCGCGTCACCGAAGAGCTGCTGGAACTGGTCAACCTGAAGAACCTCGGCAAACGCTTCCCGCACGAGTTGTCCGGCGGCCAGCAGCAACGCGTCGCCCTCGCCCGCGCCTTGGCGCCGGAGCCGCAACTGCTGTTACTCGACGAGCCGTTTTCCAACCTCGATGGCGAACTGCGACGCAAGCTCAGTCACGAAGTGCGCGACATCCTCAAAGCGCGCGGCACCAGCGCGATTCTGGTAACCCACGATCAGGAAGAAGCCTTCGCCGTCAGCGATCACGTTGGCGTGTTCAAGGAAGGTCGGCTGGAGCAGTGGGATACGCCCTACAACCTCTATCACGAACCGGCTACACCTTATGTCGCCAGTTTCATCGGTCAGGGTTATTTCATTCGCGGCCAACTCGCCAGCCCGGAATCGGTGCAGACCGAACTCGGCGAACTGCGCGGCAATCGTGCTTACACCTGGCCAATTGGCGGTGCCGTGGATGTGTTGCTGCGTCCGGATGACATTGTTTATGCGCCGGACAGCTCGTTGAAAGCGCGGATTGTCGGCAAGACGTTCCTCGGTGCATCGACCCTGTACCGCCTGCAACTGCCGACAGGCGCGCAGCTGGAATCGATTTTCCCGAGTCATGCTGATCACCAGGTCGGTGCAGAGGTGGGGATTCGTGTGGTGGCTGAGCACTTGGTGCTGTTTCAGGCATCGGGGAGCACGGCAGCACAAATCCTTGCAGTGGAAAGCGGCGTGCGCCGGTACAGCGCAGCACTGTAATCTCTGTGGGGTGAGTCCTTGTGGCGAGGGGATTTATCCCCGTTGGGTCGCGCAGCGGCCCTGGACGCTGCGACTGCTGCGCAGCCGAACGGGGATAAATCCCCTCGCCACAGAGGCTAGCTCCCACAGTTGTTTCGGGGTTAGCCGAGCAAAAGTGTACCGCTGGCAACCAGCGTTGCATGCCCGCCAATCTTCACCCGGTCACCCTCCAGCCGACAAACCAGCTCCCCGCCCCGCGCCGAACGCTGGCACGCGGTCAGACTGGTTTTGCCCAGACGCTTCGACCAGTACGGAATCAGGCTGCAATGGGTCGAGCCGGTCACCGGATCTTCGTTGATGCCAATCGCGGGGGCGAAATAGCGCGAGACAAAATCATGCTGATCACCACGCGCTGTAACGATGGCGCCCAGCCACGGCAGCTTGGCCAACGCGACCATGTCCGGTGTGCAATCGAGCACCGCCTGCTCCGACTCCAGCACCACGAACAATTCGTTTGACCCCAGCACCTCTACCGCTGCGACACCCAGCGCGCGCTCGACATCCTGAGCCATATCGACTTCCGACAGCTCGATCACCGGAAAATCCAGCCACAGCCGCCCCTCCTCACGACTGACACTCAACGGCCCGGACTTGCTGATGAAGTCCAGACGCTCGGCGGTTTCCTTGTAGATCTCGAACAACACGTAAGCACTGGCCAACGTCGCATGCCCGCACAACGGCACTTCGGTGGTCGGGGTGAACCAGCGGATATGCCACGCCTGGCCTTCGCGCACCAGAAATGCGGTTTCCGCCAGATTGTGCTCGGCGGCGATTTTCTGCATCAGCTCATCGGCAAGCCAGGCGTCGAGGCGATAAACCATCGCCGGATTACCACTGAACGGCCGATCACTGAAGGCGTCGACCTGATGAAATTCCAGCTGCATAACGTTCTCCCTGAGTCAGTGGGCGCAGCATGCAGCGCCAGCCTGATCAGCACCAGTGACAGTGCCGGGGAATTTTCTGCATACAGCCTTCAAGTACGCCCGATATCAGCGAATTTGGCTTGAGTGTGTTCAGCCAGCACCGCAGGTGCCAACTCGACTTCAAGCCCGCGGCGACCGGCGCTGACATAAATAGTCGCAAAAGCCTGAGCGGAATTATCGATGTAGGTGCGCAAGCGTTTTTTCTGCCCTAGCGGACTAATGCCGCCCAACAGGTAACCGGTCGAACGCTGGGCTGCAGCAGGGTCAGCCATTTCGACTTTTTTCACGCCGGCCGCGTGTGCCAGTCCCTTGAGGTCGAGGGTTCCGACGACCGGCACCACGGCAACCAATAACTCGCCTTTTTCACTCGCCGCCAGCAGCGTCTTGAACACCTGCGCCGGGGCCAGCCCGAGTTTCTCTGCGGCCTCCAGCCCATAGGACGCGGCCTTCGGGTCATGTTCGTAACTGTGCACGCGATGTTCGGCACGAACTTTTTTCAACAAGTCCAACGCAGGCGTCATGGCAGCTCCAGGCTCGGCAGTCAGTGAAAAATGCTGCGTCGGATTCTAGGACAACCAAGCACAAAAGGCTCTAGCACACCCCGTGTTTCCCGTGGCTTGCGTGCAATCAACCAGAAAGTTAGCCGCGACAACCGCGCGATCATTCACAAGGCTGATAGTTACATTGTGACCGACAGTTCACTTTCGACCTTTGACAGCAGTGTTTCTTGTCTATATTTTTTCGAATCTGAATAATGTAAGAATTGTTACTTGTGCAGCACCCAGCAGTAGACCGAGAACAGGATGGGGATCCTGCCTCGGGGAAAATCGCGCCTTGCCCTGATGGCAAGCGCGCCAGACAACAACAAAAACGAGGTTTTCAATGACAACTGCTTTACAGCAACCATCGCTTTCGAGCCAATGCATGGCGGAATTTCTGGGTACTGCGCTGCTGATCTTTTTCGGCACTGGCTGCGTCGCTGCGCTCAAGGTCGCGGGTGCCAGCTTCGGCCTATGGGAAATCAGCATCATCTGGGGCGTCGGCGTGAGCATGGCGATCTACCTCACCGCCGGCGTTTCCGGCGCGCATCTGAACCCTGCCGTGAGTATCGCCCTGAGCATTTTCGCCGACTTCGAAAAGCGCAAACTGCCGTTCTATATCCTCGCGCAGATTGCCGGTGCCTTCTGCGGCGCGCTGCTGGTGTACACGCTGTACAGCAACCTGTTCTTCGATTACGAACAAACTCACCACATGGTTCGCGGCACACAGGCGAGCCTGGAACTGGCATCGGTGTTCTCCACCTTCCCTAATCCTGCGCTGTCCACCGCTCAGGCATTTCTGGTCGAGATGATCATCACCGCGATCCTGATGGGCGTGATCATGTCCCTGACCGACGACAACAACGGCTTGCCGAAAGGCCCGCTGGCACCGCTGCTGATCGGTTTGCTGATCGCGGTGATCGGCAGTTCGATGGGCCCGCTGACCGGTTTCGCGATGAACCCGGCGCGTGACTTCGGTCCGAAACTGATGACTTTCTTCGCTGGCTGGGGTGAAGTCTCCTTCACCGGCGCGCGTGAAATTCCGTACTTCCTGATTCCGATTTTTGCACCGATTGTCGGTGCCTGCCTCGGCGCTGCCGGGTATCGCGGGCTTATCGCCCGTCACCTGACCGGCGCCACACCTGCTACAAAGGATGCAGAACCGGCCATTGACGGCAAACCAAGAACTTCTTGAAACAGTCGGCGCGGGCTCCTGCCAAATCGAGCCCGCGCTACGGCCCACTCTCCTTACTTCGTCCAAGGCAATCGACATGACCGACATTCAGAATAAGAACTACATCATTGCCCTCGATCAGGGTACGACCAGCTCGCGCGCGATCATTTTCGACCGTGACGCCAACGTGGTGTGCACCGCGCAGCGCGAATTTGCCCAGCATTACCCGCAAGCCGGTTGGGTTGAACACGACCCGATGGAAATCTTCGCCACCCAGAGCGCAGTAATGGTCGAAGCGCTGGCTCAGGCCGGTCTGCATCACGACCAGGTTGCCGCCATCGGTATCACCAACCAGCGTGAAACCACCGTCGTCTGGGACAAGACCACCGGCCGCCCGGTCTACAACGCGATCGTCTGGCAGTGCCGCCGCAGCACCGAGATCTGCCAGCAGCTCAAGCGCGACGGTCACGAGCAATACATCAGCGACACCACCGGCCTGGTCACCGACCCGTACTTCTCCGGCACCAAGCTCAAGTGGATCCTCGACAACGTCGAAGGCAGCCGCGAGCGTGCGCGCAACGGCGAACTGCTGTTCGGCACCATCGATAGCTGGCTGATCTGGAAATTCACCGGCGGCAAGGTGCACGTCACTGACTACACCAACGCCTCGCGCACCATGCTCTTCAACATCCACTCGCTGGAGTGGGACGCGAAGATGCTGGAGATCCTCGATATCCCGCGCGAAATGCTCCCGGAAGTGAAAGCTTCGTCGGAAATCTACGGTCGCACCAAAAGCGGCATCGCCATCGGCGGTATCGCCGGCGACCAACAGGCTGCACTGTTCGGCCAGATGTGCGTCGAGCCGGGCCAGGCGAAGAACACCTACGGCACTGGCTGCTTCCTGCTGATGAACACCGGCGACAAAGCCGTGAAGTCCAAACACGGCATGCTCACCACCATCGCGTGCGGCCCGCGCGGCGAGGTCGCTTACGCACTCGAAGGCGCAGTGTTCAATGGCGGTTCGACCGTGCAGTGGTTGCGCGATGAACTGAAAATCATCAACGACGCCCACGACACCGAATACTTCGCCAGCAAAGTGAAGGACAGCAACGGCGTGTACCTGGTGCCGGCCTTCACTGGCCTGGGCGCTCCGTACTGGGACCCGTATGCCCGTGGCGCACTGTTCGGCCTGACTCGCGGCGTGCGCGTGGATCACATCATCCGCGCTGCGCTGGAGTCGATTGCCTACCAGACCCGCGACGTGCTCGACGCCATGCAACAGGATTCCGGCGAACGCCTGAAAGCCCTGCGCGTGGATGGCGGCGCGGTGGCGAACAACTTCCTCATGCAATTCCAGGCCGACATCCTCGGCACGCAGGTCGAGCGTCCGAAAATGCGCGAAACCACCGCCCTCGGCGCGGCGTATCTGGCCGGCCTGGCGTGCGGTTTCTGGGGCAGCCTGGATGAACTGCGCAACAAAGCCGTGATCGAGCGCGAGTTCGAACCGACGCTGGACGAAGTCGAAAAGGAAAAGCTCTATAAAGGCTGGAAAAAAGCGGTCAGCCGTACCCGCGACTGGGCACGTGAAGACGCTGAATAAGCCAGTCTGAGGACTGACTAAGGCCGGAAACTGGTCGGGAGGCGATTCCTGCGGCATCATGGGCAAATTTTGCACGGCAGCCCAAAGGACGCCCCATGAATCTGCCTCCCCGTCAGCAGCAAATCCTCGAGCTGGTCCGCGAACGCGGCTATGTGAGCATCGAGGAAATGGCCACGCTGTTCGTTGTTACCCCGCAAACCATCCGCCGCGATATCAATCAGCTCGCGGAAGCCAATCTGCTGCGTCGCTACCACGGCGGCGCCGCCTATGATTCCAGCGTCGAAAACACCGCTTATGCGATGCGCGCCGATCAGATGCGCGATGAAAAACAACGCATCGGTGAAGCCATCGCCGCACAGATCCCCGATCACGCCTCGCTGTTCATCAACATCGGTACCACCACCGAATCGATTGCGCGCGCCCTGCTCAATCACAATCACCTGAAGATCATCACCAACAACCTGCACGTTGCTTCAATGCTCAGTGCCAAGGATGATTTCGATGTGCTGCTGACGGGCGGCAATGTGCGTCGCGATGGCGGTGTGGTCGGTCAGGCGAGTGTCGATTTCATCAACCAGTTCAAGGTGGATTTTGCCCTGGTCGGCATCAGCGGCATCGATGAGGACGGCAGTTTGCTGGACTTCGATTATCAGGAAGTGCGGGTGTCGCAGGCGATCATTGCCAATGCGCGGCAGGTGATTCTGGCGGCGGACTCAAGCAAGTTCGGGCGCAACGCGATGATTCGCCTGGGGCCGATCAGTTTGATTGATTGTCTGGTGACGGATCAGCAGCCGGTGCCGGCGCTGGCGCAATTGTTGAGTCAGCACAAGATTCGGCTGGAAGTCGTTTAACCCACCTAAAGCGAGCCCCCCCCCCCACTGTGGCGAGGGAGCTTGCTCCCGCTCGGCGACGCAGTCGCCGCATTCTCCTGGTGTACAGCTCTCAAACTTTAGGATTGCTTCGCAGCCCAGCGGGAGCAAGCTCCCTCGCCACAGAAACACCCACTCCGCCGGTAAATGTTCGAAAATTTTCCTTTAAGCCTCCTTCGATGAGTTTTTTCAATCGAAGTTGACTGGCTGTGCGCGTCTTTATGGGCTACCATTTTCGCAAATGAACATTAATGTTCGAATTCCAAACAGAAAATCAAAAGAGCCCGAGGCCAGCCGATGCCCACTTCTACCTTGCCTACGCCCCCAATCTCAGAGGTTTACGATGTTGCCGTGATCGGCGGCGGGATCAATGGCGTGGGGATCGCAGCGGATGCCGCCGGTCGCGGGCTTTCGGTGTTCCTTTGTGAAAAGGATGATTTGGCCAGCCACACCTCGTCGGCCAGCAGCAAGCTGATCCACGGCGGCCTGCGCTATCTCGAACATTACGAATTCCGCTTGGTCCGCGAAGCACTGGCCGAGCGCGAAGTGCTGCTGGCCAAGGCGCCGCACATCGTCAAACAGATGCGCTTTGTATTGCCACATCGTCCGCACCTGCGTCCGGCGTGGATGATCCGTGCGGGCCTGTTCCTGTATGACAACCTCGGCAAGCGCGAAAAACTCGCAGGCTCGAAAAGCTTGAAGTTCGGTGCCGACAGCGCACTGAAAAGCGAAATAACCAAAGGCTTCGAATACTCCGACTGCTGGGTCGACGACGCCCGCCTGGTGGTGCTCAACGCCATGGCCGCCCGTGAAAAAGGCGCGCATGTACACACCCAGACCCGTTGCGTGAGCGCCCGTCGTACCAAAGGCCTGTGGCACCTGCACCTGGAACGCGCCGATGGCAGCCTGTTTTCGATCCGCGCCAAAGCGCTGGTCAACGCTGCCGGCCCGTGGGTTGCCAAGTTCATTCGCGACGACCTGAAGATGGAATCGCCGTACGGCATCCGTCTGATTCAAGGCAGCCACCTGATCGTGCCGAAGCTGTATGAAGGCGAACACGCGCACATTCTGCAAAACGAAGATCAGCGCATCGTTTTCACTATTCCGTACCTGAACCACTTCACCCTGATCGGTACCACCGACCGCGAGTACACCGGCGATCCGGCCAAAGTCGCGATCACCGAAGGCGAAACCGAGTACCTGCTGAAAGTGGTCAACGCCCACTTCAAGAAGCAGGTCAGCCGCGACGACATCCTGCACAGCTACTCGGGCGTGCGCCCATTGTGCAACGACGAATCCGACAACCCTTCGGCCGTGACCCGCGATTACACCCTCGCGCTGTCTGGCAGCACAGAAGAAGCGCCTCTGTTGTCGGTGTTCGGCGGCAAGCTGACCACCTACCGCAAACTCGCCGAGTCGGCGATGGCGCAACTGATGCCGTACTTCACCCAGATGCGCCCGAGCTGGACCGCCAGCGCGACCCTGCCCGGCGGCGAAGACATGACCACCCCGCAGGCCCTCAGCGCGCTGATCCGCGACAAGTTTGACTTCGTGCCGACCGAGATCGCCCGGCGCTGGGCCACCACTTACGGCAGCCGCACCTGGCGCATGCTCGAAGGCGTGGACAGCCTGGCGGACATGGGCGAGCACATTGGTGGCGGGCTTTACACCCGTGAAGTGGATTACCTGTGCAGTGAAGAGTGGGCGACCACGGCACACGACATCTTGTGGCGCCGGAGTAAGCTGGGCCTGTTCACCACGCCGGTAGAGCAAGAAAAACTGGCGGTGTACTTGAGCAAGGTCGAGCAAAGTCGCAGTAAGATCGAAGCCGCCTGATTCGATCCGTTTTAATAAGCAAAGCCCCTGAATCGTGAGACTCAGGGGCTTTTTGCATCTCCGGCAAATCTCGTCAGCGCCTTTTCATTCGGTTTTCCGAACGCGACCTGACAGTCAATTCGGTTAACCGGATCAGAAAACCCAAAAAATACCGTCGCAAAACTTTAATCTCAATACAGATCAACAACTTAACCAGCCACGACTGCTCTGGCACGACTCATGCTCTACACTCTTCGACGAATGCCTGTTGCGCCAACCCGACAGGAGCCGTCAGGCATTCGAAGCACAACAAGGGCCCGCTCAACCGGCTCCATAAAAAAAACAATGTCGAGGAAAATTTGATGCGCATCGTTCCCCATATCCTGGGCGCAGCCATTGCTGCCGCTCTGATCAGCACACCAGTTTTCGCTGCCGAGCTCACCGGCACCCTTAAGAAAATCAAAGAATCGAACACCATCACCCTGGGGCATCGTGACGCCTCCATCCCGTTTTCCTACATCGCTGATGCTTCCGGCAAGCCAGTCGGCTACTCCCACGATATCCAGCTGGCTATCGTCGAAGCGATCAAGAAAGACCTCGATCTGCCGAACCTGCAGGTCAAATACAACCTGGTAACTTCGCAGACCCGTATCCCACTGGTGCAGAACGGCACCGTGGACGTCGAGTGTGGTTCCACCACCAACAACGTCGAGCGTCAGCAACAGGTCGACTTTTCGGTCGGCATCTTCGAAATCGGTACCCGTCTGCTGTCCAAGGCTGACTCCAAGTACAAGGATTTCGACGACCTGAAAGGCAAGAACGTCGTGACCACCGCCGGCACCACGTCCGAGCGCATCCTCAAGGCGATGAACGCCGACAAGCAGATGGGCATGAACGTGATCTCCGCCAAAGACCACGGCGAATCCTTCCAGATGCTCGAATCGGGTCGTGCCGTGGCGTTCATGATGGACGACGCGCTGCTGGCCGGCGAAGCCGCCAAGGCCAAGAAAGCCACCGACTGGGCCGTCACCGGCACTCCACAGTCGTACGAAATCTACGGCTGCATGGTGCGCAAAGGCGACGCTCCATTCAAAAAGGCTGTGGATGACGCCATCGTTGCGACCTACAAGTCCGGCGAGATCAACAAGATCTACGACAAGTGGTTCATGGCGCCAATCCCGCCAAAAGGCCTGAATCTGAACTTCCCGATGAGCGACGAGCTCAAGGCCCTGATCGCCAATCCGACTGATAAAGCGGCTGACGACAAGAAGTCCTGATTTCTGACTAACCTTATCTCCTGAAGGGGCTGTGCCCTTTCAGGAGTTCGTCACTCCCTGCTGGCACTTTTTGGGAACACTCGAACCGGTGGCTGTCGAGCCGATCGTGTGTGCCTGATCGACAAGATCGGGGCGGGAACGGATTTCCCCCAGGCGGGCACTTGTACATCGATCGAATCGAGGGGAGACCCTAATGAATTACAACTGGGACTGGGGCGTGTTCTTCAAGTCCACCGGCGTGGGCAGCGAGACTTATCTCGACTGGTTCATCTCCGGGCTGGGCTGGACAATCGCCATCGCCATCGTGGCCTGGATCATCGCCCTGCTACTGGGCTCGATTCTGGGCGTGATGCGCACTGTGCCGAATCGCATCGTATCGGGCATTGCGACCTGCTACGTCGAACTCTTCCGTAACGTACCGCTGCTGGTGCAGCTGTTTATCTGGTACTTCCTGGTGCCCGATCTGCTGCCGGCCGATCTGCAGGAGTGGTACAAGCAGGACCTCAACCCGACCACCTCGGCGTACCTGAGCGTTGTCGTGTGTCTGGGTCTGTTTACCGCCGCGCGGGTCTGCGAACAGGTGCGCACCGGTATTCAGGCGCTGCCACGCGGTCAGGAATCCGCCGCTCGGGCCATGGGCTTCAAGCTGCCGCAGATCTACTGGAACGTGCTGCTGCCCCAAGCCTACCGGATCATCATTCCGCCGCTTACCTCGGAATTCCTGAACGTGTTCAAGAACTCCTCCGTGGCGTCGCTGATCGGTCTGATGGAGCTGTTGGCCCAGACCAAACAGACCGCCGAATTTTCGGCCAACCTGTTTGAAGCCTTCACCCTGGCGACCCTGATCTATTTCACCCTGAACATGAGCCTGATGCTGCTGATGCGCGTGGTCGAGAAGAAAGTTGCCGTGCCCGGCCTGATCTCCGTGGGGGGTAAATAATGGAATTTGATTTCAGTGGCATCGTCCCGGCCATTCCCGGTTTGTGGAACGGCATGGTCATGACTCTCCAGTTGATGGCGCTGGGCGTGGTCGGCGGGATCATTCTCGGCACCATTCTGGCGCTGATGCGCCTGTCCTCCAGCAAACTGCTGTCGCGGGTGGCCGGCGCTTACGTCAACTACTTCCGTTCGATCCCGCTGCTGCTGGTGATCACCTGGTTCTATCTGGCGGTGCCGTTCGTGCTGCGCTGGATCACCGGCGAAGACACCCCGATCGGCGCGTTCACCTCATGCATCGTGGCGTTCATGATGTTTGAAGCGGCGTACTTCTGCGAAATCGTGCGTGCCGGTGTGCAGTCGATTCCCAAGGGTCAGATGGGTGCAGCCCAGGCGCTGGGCATGAGCTACGGGCAGATGATGCGTCTGATCATCCTGCCGCAAGCGTTCCGCAAGATGACCCCGCTGCTGCTGCAGCAGAGCATCATTCTGTTCCAGGACACCTCGCTGGTTTACACCGTGGGCCTGGTGGACTTCCTCAATGCTTCGCGCGCCAGTGGCGACATCATTGGCCGTTCGAATGAGTTCCTGATCTTCGCAGGTCTCGTGTACTTCACAATCAGCTTTGCCGCCTCGCTGCTGGTCAAGCGTCTGCAAAAAAGGTTCGCCGTATGATCTCTATCAAGAACATCAACAAGTGGTATGGGGACTTCCAGGTGCTGACTGATTGCAGCACCGAGGTCAAAAAAGGCGAAGTGATCGTGGTCTGCGGCCCGTCCGGTTCGGGCAAGTCGACCCTGATCAAGTGCGTCAACGCACTGGAGCCGTTCCAGAAAGGTGACATCGTGGTCGACGGCACCTCGATTGCCGATCCGAAGACCAATCTGCCAAAACTGCGTTCGCGCGTCGGCATGGTGTTCCAGCATTTCGAGCTGTTCCCGCACCTGACCATCACCGAAAACCTGACCATCGCGCAGATCAAGGTGCTCGGCCGCAGCAAGGAAGAGGCGACCAAGAAAGGTCTGCAACTGCTCGAGCGCGTCGGCCTGTCGGCTCACGCCCACAAGCATCCGGGGCAACTGTCCGGTGGTCAGCAACAGCGTGTGGCGATTGCCCGTGCGCTGGCGATGGACCCGATCGTCATGCTGTTCGACGAACCGACCTCGGCGCTCGACCCGGAAATGGTCAACGAAGTGCTCGACGTGATGGTGCAACTGGCCCACGAAGGCATGACCATGATGTGCGTGACCCACGAAATGGGCTTTGCGCGCAAAGTGGCCGACCGGGTGATTTTCATGGACGCCGGCAAGATCATCGAAGACTGCAAGAAAGAGGAGTTCTTCGGCGACATCAGCCAACGCTCCGAACGCGCGCAGCACTTCCTCGAGAAAATCCTGCAGCACTAAAAGCTACACCGATCTGCCCTTGTGGCGAGGGAGCTTGCTCCCGCTGGGTCGCGCAGCGGCCCCAAAACCTGCAAATGCCGTTGTATCTGACACAACGCATTAGCCGATTTTACGACTGCTTCGCAGCCGAGCGGGAGCAAGCTCCCTCGCCACAGGTTCCAGGCTCGACCAAACCAGTGCGACGTCTGCGGCAGTGCTGGTTGACCCAAGGCATCTGTGATGAAATGCGACCCCACTCTTTATCGCGCAACCACGCCATCACTTGCCGTGAAACCCCGTCTGATCCGCCATTTGTTCCTGCCGCCGCTGGTCATCGCCCTGATGATCGGATTGGGTTATGCCGGCTTCTGGACCAGCGAACATTTCGGCATCCGCAGCCTTGGCGAAAACGGCCAGCGGCAACTCGAGTTGCACGCCCGTGCGGTCGAAAGCGAAATCAGCAAATACACCTACCTGCCCAGCCTGCTGGAGCTCGAATCGAGCGTCGCGCGCCTGCTCGACGAACCGACGGCGGACCACCGGCAAACGGTCAACGAATACCTTGAAGGCCTGAACCGGCGCAGCCGCAGTCGGGCCATCTACGTGATGGACACCACCGGCCGCGTGGTGGCCACAAGCAACTGGCGCGACGTCGACAGTTACCTCGGCGAAGACCTGTCCTTTCGCGCCTACTTCCAGAATGCCGTGCGCGGTCAGCCCGGACGTTTCTACGGCATCGGCAGCACCAGCGGCGAACCCGGTTACTACCTGGCCCACGGCCTCGAAGAACACGGCAAGATCATCGGCGTCGCCGTGGTCAAAGTGCGTCTGGAAGCCATGGAAGAACGCTGGCAGCGTGCACGCCTGGAAGCGTTCGTCAGCGACGAGAACGGCATCATCATTCTCTCCAGCGATCCGGCACGACGGCTGAAATCAGTGGTGCCGCTGAGTGACGAAACCAAAGAAAAACTCGCGCGCAGCCTGCAGTACTACTGGTTCCCGCTCAACGAACTGCAACCGCTGGCCCGTGAAACCCTGGCCGAAGGCGTGGAAAAACTCACCTTCCCGGCCAATAGCGAGCTGCTGCCGCAACAAGAGCCTGAGGATGAAAACATCAGCTATCTGGCGCAAACCCGGCCGCTGAGCGATACACCGTGGAATTTCACCCTGCTCACGCCGTTGCAGGACTTGCGCCGCGAAGCGATCAACCAAGGGATTCTGGTGGCCATTGCGTTTGCGCTGGTGGCGTTCCTGCTGATCGCCTGGAACGAGCGGCGCAAGGTCATCGCCACCCGCCTCGCCGCTCGCGAAGCCTTGCAGGAAGCCAACAATCAACTGGAGCGTCGGATTACCGAACGCACCGGCGACCTGCGCGCCAGCAACGAAAGGCTCAAGGCGCAGATCCGCGAACGCAGGCAAGCCGAAGAGACGTTACGCCGTGCTCAGGACGAACTGGTACAGGCCGGCAAACTCGCCGCCATCGGCCAGATGTCGACCAGCATCGCCCACGAATTGAACCAGCCACTGGCGGCGATGCGCACGCTGTCCGGCAACACGATCAGGTTTCTGGAACGTGGCCAGCTCGACGTCGCCAGCACCAATCTGAAAACCATCAACGACCTGATTGATCGCATGGGCCGCATCACCGCCAGCCTGCGCTCGTTCGCCCGGCGCGGTGACGACAAGGGCCGTGCCAGTCTTGGTAAAGCGGTGGACGCCGCGCTGCAAGTACTCGGCGCGCGGGTGGAAAGCGCCGCGCTGCAAGTGCACCGCCAGTTCATCGATGTGCAAGTGCAGATCGACCAGACCCGCCTTGAACAGATTCTGGTCAACCTGATCGGCAACGCCCTCGACGCCATGCAGGCGCAACCGCAGCCGGAGCTGTGGCTGCAGGGCGAAGAATTCGACGGCAAATATCGCCTGCGGGTGCGCGACAACGGCCACGGTATCGACGCCGAAGCACGCAAACATCTGTTCGAACCATTTTTCACCACCAAACCCGGCGAACAAGGGCTGGGCCTTGGCCTGACGCTTTCTGCCAGTCTGGCGGCCGCCACCGGTGGGCATCTGGGTGTTGAACACCCGGCCAGCGGTGGTACCACTTTCGTCCTCAGTTTACCGTTGGTAAGCCCTACTCCTGCCGAGCCAATATGAACCAAGACCTCAGTGTATTGATCGTCGAAGACGACCCCCATGTGTTGCTCGGCTGCCAACAGGCGCTGACCCTGGAAGACATTCCGTGCATCGGCGTCGGCAGTGCCGAAGAAGCGCTGGAGCGCGTGGGCGACAACTTCGCCGGGATCGTCATCAGCGACATTCGCCTGCCCGGCATCGACGGTCTGGAACTGCTGACCCGGCTCAAGTCGCGCGATCGCAGCCTGCCGGTGGTGCTGATCACCGGTCATGGCGACATCTCGATGGCAGTCGGCGCGATGCAGAAAGGCGCCTACGACTTCATGGAAAAACCGTTCTCCCCGGAACGGCTGGTGGACGTTGCCCGCCGTGCGTTGGAGCAACGTAGCCTCGCCCGCGAAGTCACCTCGCTGCGCCGGCAACTGGCCGAACGCGACTCTCTTGAAGGACGCATCATCGGCCGCTCGCCAGCCATGCAGAACCTGCGCGAACTGATCGCCAACGTCGCCGACACCTCGGCCAACGTATTGATCGAAGGCGAAACCGGCACCGGCAAGGAACTGGTCGCGCGCTGCCTGCACGATTTCAGTCGTCGCCACACCCAACAGTTCGTCGCGCTGAACTGCGGCGGCCTGCCGGAAAATCTGTTTGAAAGTGAAATCTTCGGTCACGAAGCCAACGCCTTCACCGGCGCCGGCAAACGGCGGATCGGCAAGATCGAACACGCCGACGGCGGCACTTTGTTTCTCGATGAAGTGGAAAGCATGCCGCTGCCGTTGCAGATAAAACTGCTGCGCGTGTTGCAGGAACGCACCCTCGAACGCCTCGGTTCGAACCAGAGCGTGGCGGTCGATTGCCGGGTGATTGCGGCGACCAAATCCGATCTCGACGCATCGAGCAAAATCGGCGAATTCCGCAGCGATTTGTACTACCGCCTCAATGTGGTGACGCTGGAATTGCCGCCACTGCGCGAACGCCGCGAAGACATCCTGCAACTGTTCGAACACTTCACCCAGCAATCGGCCCTGCGCTTCGACCGCGCCCTGCCGGAGCTGGACAATCAGACCCTGTCGAACCTGATGAGCCACGACTGGCCAGGCAACGTGCGCGAACTGCGCAACGTCGCCGAACGCTTCGCCCTCGGTTTGCCGGCGTTCAAGAAATCTGGCGCCAGCAGCGGCGGCCAGGGTTTGGCCTTCGCCGAAGCGGTGGAAGCCTTCGAACGCAACCTGCTCAGTGATGCCCTGCAACGCAGCGGCGGCAACCTGACGCAAGCCAGCCTGGAACTGGGCATGGCCAAGACCACGCTGTTCGACAAAGTGAAAAAATACGGCCTCAGCCATTAAGCGAGAACGATGTGGATCTGATTTTCAAAGCCTTGCTCGGTGCGGCGGTGGTGGTGATTCTCGCCGCACTGGCGAAAACCAAAAACTACTACATCGCAGGGCTGGTGCCGCTGTTTCCGACCTTCGCGCTGATCGCGCATTACATCGTTGGCAAGGGCCGTTCGATCGACGATCTGAAGACCACCATCGTGTTTGGCATGTGGTCGATCATTCCGTATTTCGTGTATCTGGCGACGCTGTATGTGATGGTTGACCGGATGCGGCTGGAGGCTTCGCTGGCGGTCGCTGCGGTGGCATGGTTGATGGCGGCTACGGTGCTGGTGACGGTTTGGGTGCGCTTGCACGCCTGACCTGCCCACAGATCAAAAGCCCCTCACCCCAGCCCTCTCCCAAAGGGAGAGGGGGCCGATTGGGGGAGATTGGAGAAACACGCCGACCTGAAAGCGCTTTACCGAATCCACAATCGACACGGTATTTCAGGTCGTTGTCGGACGCGAGACGCCTCGGTCGGCTCCCTCTCCCTTGGGAGAGGGCTGGGGTGAGGGGTTCTTCCGCTTCACAGCAGATTGTGTTCTGCCACCGGCTCAATCTGCGCCCAATGCGAAGTATCCTCCCGATGCTCACGCAAATACGGCAGCACCGCCCCCAGCAACGGCTCCTTGAACGCCTCCTGAAAGCGATGCGCCAATCCCGGAATCAACCGCAACTGACTGCCACGAATATGCGCCGCCAGATGCACCCCATGCATCACCGGCAGCAACGGATCAGCCGTACCGTGCACCACCAGCGTCGGCACCCGCAGTTGATTGAGCAATGCCACACGGCTCGGCTCGGCGAGGATCGCCATGATCTGCCGTTTGACGCCCTCGGGGTTGAACGCACGGTCGTAGGATTGCGCGGCCTGATGCAGCAACGCCTGGCGATCATCACTGACCGAGGGGCTGCCGAGCGCCGCCAGCAGATCAGCCTGCTGTTCCAGTGCCACTTCACGATTCGGTGCGCCACGCCGGGACAGTAACTGCACCAACGCCGCGTTCGGCGCGGGCAAGCCTTCGGCACCGGAGCTGGTCATGATTAGCGTCAGGCTCTCGACCCGTTGCGGCGCCATCGCCGCCATGTGCTGCGCGATCATCCCGCCCATGCTCGCGCCGAGCACGTGGAATTGTTCGACGTGCAGCGCGTCCATCAAGCGCAGCGCATCGTCGGCCATGTCGGTCAGGCTGTAAGGCGCCGCCACCGGCAGACCGAGTTTGTAGCGCAGCACTTCAAAAGTCAGATTGGCCTCGGCCGGCGCCTGACGCCAGGTTGACAGACCGACATCGCGATTGTCATAGCGAATCACCCGAAACCCTTGCTGACACAACGCGACCACGACTTCATCCGGCCAGTGAATCAACTGCCCGCCCAGCCCCATCACCAGCAACAACGCCGGATCGGACGCACGACCAATGCTCTGGTACGCCAGGCTTACCTGCGCCAGATCAACCCGTTCAGTCGGAACATTGACATCGCAACGCGACGCGGCAGACGCCGGCAAACCGAAAAAAATCGCAGCCCATACAGCTGCGATTGCAAGAAAACGCTTACCCATGAAAAACACCGAAACGCAGAACCCCAGTAGAGCGCGAGTCTGATGAAGTTTGTTCAAGCGCGCTGCCACAGTTACGTGACAGTTTGATGAAGAGTGCCGAACGGTCGGATGTCACAGCGAGCAACCGTTTATCGGAAAACCTTCCGTACCTGTAAGTTCTGACAGTGGTCGGGTTTCGGGATTGGCGCTCCAATGGTGCCCAAGGAGATTCTCTCCGTGACGCCCTGACAGGAACTCGCTCATGACCACCAAGCAGCCGTTCACCAAAGCCGGCCTGGACAAGATCAACTATGAAAGTCGGCAGATCAAGATGGACTTGTTCGCCAAACAACGATCGGTCGCCCTGTTCGAGGCCGGCGGGCTGCAGAAAATACTCCCCCCCTTTATACCGGGATCGGTGCCATTGACTTACGAACAGGCGACGTGGGGCGTCAACGCCGATGAAACCGACGGCCCCGGTAACGGCTGGCTTTGCCTGTGCGCGGCTTACCTGCAGCAGGAAACAAACGACACAATTCAATTGTTCAAGGGGAAATGTCTAAAACCCGGCGAAGCGGCCGACCCTTTGGACCCCGGCACCCTGATTGATACTTTCCTGGTCCCTCAGAATCACAACAACGAAGACACCTCCGGCAATATTCCATCGGTTGCCGTGCAACACACTTGTCTCAGTTATTGGTGGTACCTGGTAATGCGAACCAGTGGCAACACGCAAGATGAGTCGGAAAGGATTGCCATGCTGTTCATACGGACGTTTCCAGACAGTCTCAACCCGACCGGCGATACCAGCGTGCGTAAAGCGATGGGCGCTCCAGGCTTCCCCGCCGTGATCGACAAGAAAATGCTTGCAGCCGGATTCATCAATTTCATTATTCCTGCCTGGTCGATCATGTTTGACCAGGATAAGATCGTGCTGGATCTCGACGGCGTGAAATACGAATTTGAGATCAAGCTTGCTCACATTGGCAAGGACGTGACGGTTCCGGTTCCGTCTGCGGTACTTGAGTCGATTGGAGCATCCGCCCCGTTTCTGGTGCGTTACTCCATCACTGACCTGGTTGGAAACACCAGTCTGCCGTCGGCAGTGGGCGCGGGGGAATTGATTCCAGAGATAAGTTTGCTCGATGCAGCCACAGTGAGGAATACGCTCGACGATACTCTGGAACTCGACGCCTTGGATCATAAACCCATGCAGGTGGATATTTACGCGCCTCGGGCGGAGGTAGTGGCGGGAGATAAGTTCGAGCTGACGATATCTGACCATGCCAGCGGATTCAGTGAAATATATGGCCCGTTTTCTTACCGCGTGGGCGTGAACACCGTTGAAATCCCATACGAAGTAGTATCCCAGCTCGCGCCCACCACGATAAACCTAAAATACACGAGAATCAGACCAGCGCCTGGCTTGCCTGCCAGTACGCCCTCCTATTCCTATGCACCAAGCTTGCGTGCGCACTCCTACCTTGCACCACCACCTGTGGCCTTTGAGGCGCAAGGCGGGGTTCTGTCATCGGAGCTGAAAGAAACACTGGTGTGTTGCGGGCCAGACGTGAAAGGTATGAAATTGGCCGACGAGGTGAGATTGACCTGCAAGAGCACCAGCGCAGGGGGAACGGTTCGGCTACAGGATTACAAACGATACGTGACAGAATCCATGGAGGTCCCGGGCATCGGATTCAGTGTGCCTTTTAGTTACGAAACCGGGCATTTCAGTACCTTCCCCGACGGCCTTGTAGAACTGTTCTACGTAGTGACCGGAGACGGACATGCCGAACCGATAAAGTCCAAGGTGCTCCACCTGCGCATCGCCCCGGCAACCCATCAACTTGAAGTAATCGAGGTCGCCAAAGTCATTGGCAACGTTCTTGATCCTGCAAACACCCCTTTCGGAACGCCTGCCAAGTGCCTTGCCGCTGCTCACACAAAGATCGGTGATAAGGTATATATTGAACTCTGGAAGAACGACAGCGACCCGGATAAAACGGGTGAATTGATGCATGTCGATTCTTTGCCGATAACACCGGCTAACGTAGCGAAAGACGTCGAGTTCCGCCTGGAACATGAACTCATTGAAGGGCTTCTTAACAACGTCATCAGAATATATTGGTTTATTAAACGTTTCCGGTCGGCACCGTTGACCGCCCCTCCACGGGAATTGCGCATCGGCCACCTGGTGCTGGCGCTAGGCCCGCCCAAGCTGCAGGAGGCATCCGGTAATAACATCGATCCAGAGAAGACCCACAAATCTGCCACCCTGGAAGTCATCTACGAAGGGATGCACCCGACACATAAGGTGACTGCGCATGTCATCGGGAGACCTGGCTTCGGCAGCCCGTTAATTGCCTCCAAACAAGGTGACGCCAGAGGGAAACTACTATTCGATGTACCTCCCCCGGCATTCTCCGCCAACATGGGCACATTCATGAGTTTCCATTACGTGGTTGCTCAGCCCGGCATCAATGACCAGACGTCTTCTTCGGCGAAACACAAGGTGCAGACTGTCGACAAACCTGAGCTCAAATTCCCGAGCGTCACCATTCAGGAAGCACAGGGCAATGTGGTGGACTTCAATAAATTTACCGGCGACGCACACTGGCGATTAATACCTTACCTGTTCATGGCTATAGGCACACGGATGCGGATAGCGTTCAGTGGTCTCGATAAAAACGGTAAAGAACTTGTATTCATGGCATTTGATGGGCAAATCAATGCCAACCATGTGAAATCCGGATTAAGCGGCACTATCCCCCGCCCAAAACTCTTGGAGTTCATGAGCGGCTCTGCACTGAATTCGATGGCGATCGCCAACTTCAGTGACAAGGGCGGTGCCGACACGTTATTCCCGATATCGACGCTGACGATCATCACGCTCGTGTTGGCGAAGCCTCAAATTACTCAATTGATCGATAACCAGCCCCCACGTACCGGTCAGGTTCCCAACGGCGGCGGTTGCGATGACACGACACCCGAAGTGGTTGGCACAGCAACGCCTAAAACCATCATTGATTTTTTCATTGGTGGAGCGTTCCATCGTGCAGTCACCGTGGATGCAAACGGCATCTGGAGAACCACGCTCAACCTCGGGTACGGCACCTACAACTTTACGGCGCAAACACAGGACGGCCTGAAGGTATCGAACACCTGGACGGTGAGAATCGGAGCTGATCTTAGTATCGGCGGCAACGCCCACGTGAATCTGAGCGCTTACTTTGTGTTTCCAGGCAGGCCTCCTCGGGTTCATCCACCTGGGGCCATCATTTACCGCCCACCGTCCGGCGGAATCGGTCCCTACACAATTACCTCTTCAAATCCAGCTGTCGCAGTCGTCATCAACAATCAGGGGAGCATCGCCGCGGTCGGTAATGGCTCTGCACAGATAACGGTCACAGACGGAAGCGGACAAAGCGCCTCTTTTATCATTACGGTCACTGGCGTCACGTATGTGAGATGGTGGTCCAGCGTCAACTGGCATGTCCATTTACAAGGCTCGTGGGTACCCTATTGTCTGCAATATTGGGAGGTTCAGGCGCTCTGGAATCTTTATGCACCCGGCGGTGATGTACCGACCCAACTTGGTATACCTGGTGGGAATTACTGGACGGCCACCAATCATCCGATCAATCACCATGCGTACGCCTTCATGATGGGGAGTGGCACAGTTTATATCGATACTGTTGGCGCGAGGAACTACCCTACGATTGGCCGATAACCTCCCTGCCGACCCCACGCAGCCCCGCAAACATGCGGGGCTGTTTCCGACGCGATAACTATCTAACACCCTCCCCCCCGGCAACTTCCCTTGAATGGCCGATGCATTGAGCGGGCCCGCCGCTCTCCTCATCGAGCCTTGCCGCCATGACCGAATCCTTGCTTTTCGATTTCCCCCCGCCTGCGCGCGACCTGTTGTCAGGTTTGCCCGGTGCGGCAGCCTTTGCAGCACCGGTGGACGAACATCTGCTGCACGTCGCCGCGACCAACCGGCGTGCCAGCAGCGAAGGTTTGCGCCAGCTCTGCGCTGGCGCGCCGAGCGTGCGCCAGACTCTCAATCGATTGCTCCGTGAGCAGTTGGATCTGGACGGGCAACAGGCCGGGTTGCTGTTTCATCCCGTCAGCGGCCATGCGCAGCGCTTCGTCAGTCTCGCCGATGCCTGCGCGCTGGTTTTTCAGCAGCCGGTGCTGGAAGAATGGCTGGACCGCCAGTGCCAGGTCACGGGAATTCACCCGAGCCACGCGTTGCGCCAACTCAGGCCGTTGCAACTGCTCGATCGACTGAAAACCCTTGCACCGGCTCAGGCGCTCGAACAGCGCTGGAACGCTTACTGGGACGCCCGCTCGCCGGGCACGCCGCTGTCGCGACGTGAACACGCTGCGCAGTTGTATCGCGAGCATATCGAGGCAGTCGCACAGATGGCCTTCGCCCGCCGCCAGCTCACAGCCGGGCAACTGCAACCGCTGTGGTCATTGCTCGATCCTGTGCTCGCTGCGCAAACCGCCGCTGAAACGCTGAAGGTCGAACTGCCAAATCTGCTGCTGAACAACGGCGCTCGGGCGAGGCTCGCCGCCGCGTGGGTCATCAGCCGCGGTGACGATGCTGGCGCGCAATTGCTGTATCTGCCGAGTCGACCTGATGCGATGCACGCCTTCGCCCGACGCAGCGATTTACACGCGTGGCTGATCAGCCAGCCGCTGATACCGCTCGGTGTGCCCGAGGTCAATCTGCAAGTCGAATATGGCGCGACTGATGGCGCGTTGAACACGCCGTTCAACGAATGGCTGTGGCAACAGCAGATGGCCCAGGTTGGCGCTTTGCGTAATGGCTCAGCGGCGCGGCGCAACTTGGCCGAGCACGGCGCGCTGGCGCTCGGCGTTGCCGATCAGGTCGACCGCCAATTGGGCCTTGCCGTGTTCTCTACCGCGCCGGGGCTCGAGCTCGGGGCAGCAAATAGCACAGCGGAAGATGATCAGCCGCTGCTGTTCGACAGTCTGTACGCCGACATTCCGTGGTCGTGGCGCCAGGCTGCCGTGCGCCGCCAGCGCGAAGTGCTAGAGGCCTGGCTGAGTGCACCGGGGCGCACAATTGCTGCATTCACGGCTTTGCACAGCGAGCTGGAGGGCGCGGAACAGGCAGCCAATACCGCCGCGCATAACCTGCTCGCTCAGGACAGCACGACCTTTGATCGGGAATTCACGGCGCTGCATCAGGCGCACACGGCAGGTTTGCATGCGGAGACCGGACTGCAACGAATGCTTGGGCAAATCAGCGATGAAGAAGCAGACTTGCTCAAAGCGCTGCTCGAAAGCCCGGATTCGCCCGGTACGGATCGCGTCGCAGCAAGCCTGACTCTGCGCATGACCGGGCCAGCCGGCGACACACGCCAAACGCTCAGCGGCGCGTTTCTGATCACCCATGCGCAAACATTGATCGATGCCGACGCCCCTCACAGTGTGCTGCTGTACTGGCCCGGCTGCGGTGGCGGTCTGCAACGTTTTGCCAACCGCCGCGTGCTTGCCAGTCAGGTTTTCAAGATCGACCACCACGACCGCGCCATCGACCTGCAACTGGAAAAGATCACCGGCGACCCACTGCGTCACTCACTGACCCGGCTGACGGCCGACTTCAAAACTTCGGCCGAAACCATTCGCCAACACCAAGGCGCAACCGATCAGGCCGAGTCCCTGGAGCGCCTGCGCAAACGCGCGCTCGCCGACTTGCACGTCCCGGTGAATGCGGCCAGGAGCCTGGTGGTCAAGCATCTGCACGAGCAGGAGCGCAGCACCACTCTGAGTAATCAACTGCCGGACTGGCTGACCCGCCTCAACAGCACAGAGCGCAGCCGGCTCAAGTCCCTGATCGAAGCCTTTGTTGCGGCCATGCAGCGCAGCCACGAGCTGATGGAGATCAAGCTGATCCGGCGCGATGACTTCACCCGCCAACACCTGCACGCTCGGCTGCGCAAGGACTTTGCGTTGAAGGAAGATTTCACGCTGGCGCTGACCCTGCCCGACTCGGTCACCCAGCAGACGCGCTACAGCGCAGGTCCGAGCGGAACCCGAAGAACCACGGTCATGGTGCCGAGTACCGCGCGCAGCAAAATGACGCTGGAAGAGCTGGCGCAACTGAATATCGATAACCAGCATGCGGTGCAGCAGGATGGCTTGTCACAGCGCCTGGTGTTCATGCGGCTGGAGGTGGCCGCAACGGATTCGGGCGATCGCTACAAGCTGCTCAACGGCATCAACCTGATCTATCTGCGCAAGATCCTGCCGGAACTGGATCTGCCCAAAGCTTATGAAAAGCTGATTCTCGACACCTTCAAAGGCGCGCCCGACGAAGCCGTTTTCATCCAGCAACATCGCCGCGAATGCCTGCTCGAACCGTGGCGTCTGACGCTGCAATTGCAGGGTCAACGCGCGCGACTGCAAGGCGAGTTCAACGACAGCGATCTGCAAACGCTGCACATCGCGATGGATGCCGTCACCGCCCAGGCGTGGAATCCGCCGGGCAAACGCATCGTGATCCTGCCGGCTTACCTGAGCGCCGGCGGCAAGGACACCCACGCCGAGGGCCCATCCACGTTGTCCGGCGTGACGTTCATTGAAGAACAACTGAGCGGCGTGACCCTGCTCTATCTGCCGGACAGTCCGGACGAGCGTTTTCTGCGTCGCTTCAGCAGTCTCGAAGACGCGCGCCGGGGGCTGTTCACCCTGTGTCGGCAAGACACCATGATTCACTACCTGGCTCGCCGCACCTTGCATGGCAACGTGCGCGCGCACGAGCATCGACTCAACCACGCCGTGCAGCGCGATTTCGACGGCATGATCGGCGTCGGCGAGCGCTGGCCGGTGAGCACTTCGCTCGCCGCGCAGCTGCTCGATGCGCACCTCGGGCGACTGCTCGAAGCGCATCGTGGCAGCTCGCGTTCCAACGATGCGCTGTACGTTGAACGCTATGCACTGCAAGGCCCGCGTGCCTTCAACTACATCAAGATGGCCTTGGGCTTTGTGCCGTTCATGGGCACGGCGATTGCCCTCTACGATGCCTGGACCGCGGCGAATCAGGCAGTCGCGGCGTTTCTGCGCGGCAAGGTCGGCGACGGGCTGGACGAACTGGTCTCGGCGTTGCTGTCAGTGATCGATGCCGCGATGGATCTGATTCCGGGTCACGCGGCGGCCTCCTCCGTCGCTCCGGCGGCACGCGCATTGACCCGCACCCGCCAACTGGGCGCACTGAGCGCCAGCGCGTCCGCCCTGCAGGCCGCGTCGCGACGTCAGGCGGCACATGCAGTCGCGCGCTTCAGCGGATACGAGTACCAGCGCCCGCTCTCGCTGTCCGGGCTGCAACCTTCGACGCATGGTATCTACCGCAACGTATATCGGCATGCCGACGGTGAATTCATTGTTCGCCAGGGACGGTTTTTCCAAGTGGAGTGGAGCAAGGATTCGCGCAACTGGCGCCTTACCGGTACGGCGGGGAAAACTTATAAACAGCCGATCGCGCTGGATGAAGCAGGCAATTGGGACACCTGGTTCGGCGTCTACGGCAGCGCATTTGAAGGTGGCGGACTGGGCGGTGGTGGTGTACTCGGCCATTTGGCCAATACCCTGCAACCGCTGTGGCCGGAAGCGATCCGCGCGCGCCTGCCGCACTGGTGGACTGATCGCGCCCTGCGCCGGCATGTGCAGCTGACGAACACCGCCGATAGCCTAATGGAACAGATCAGGCTGCAGATCACCCGCCATGACGGACAGATCAGCCGCTACATCAACAATACGGACGATCCACTGCTGCGCGAGCTGGCCGACGTCGCCTGCATTGGCGATATCGGCCTGGTCCGCCGCCGCTTTCAGGCACTGACAGACTTGCACCCCCTGACCCACGGCAACAAACGCCGCGAGACGATCAGGTTTCTCAGTGACAGTGCGCGGATCATCGCCGACCGCTACCGGCACCGCATCTACTATTCGAGCGACCGCGCGACACGCCTGCAAAACCAGATCGACGCCATGCGAACAGCCCTCGATCAGTTGCCGCCAGAAGCAATCACCCAGCACCTCAACGACCTGCAAGCTATCCGCACACTGCGTGTTGAATCACTGCGCGAGCTGGAGCACATCGAATTGCTCATGCGCGAACTCAATCACTGGTACGAGCGCATCACCACGCTGACGCAAAGGCCGGAGTTGCGCCTGGCCGCAGACGTCGCCACCTTCAACCAGCGCCTGACCGAAAGCAATCTGCTGTACCTGAAAACCAGCCACAGAATGCAAATCGTCAGGAACTACGCCCACGCCCGGGAGCTGTCGTGGATCTATTTGCAGCAACAGGCCTATCTGCCGCGTGCCGACATACACCGCGCGCTGTACGTGCAACACAGCCTGGCGCAAGCCGATATCAGCCGTGTGCAACGCAATCAGATGTTGCGCGAGTGCCTGGCAACCTACGCGGCTTTTCAGCAGAAAATGAAAGCGTGGACCACCAGCCATCCTGACTATTTCCACGCCGATGTCGTCGCCCCCCTGATGGCCGGCATCGAGCGCATGGCCGACAAGGCGCGCGCCACGCTTGACCTGCCAGCTGCGCCGAGAACGGCCGGGCAGTCGAATAAAAAAGTCTTCCAGACCGAAGACGGCCAGATGCTGCTCGGCGTCGAACAGTGGGAGCCGCGAACCCGCAAGCGCCAGTTCGCCCTGAGTGAAGAAGGCCGCAGCGGCGAGATCTGGGAGCAGGCCGACAGTGGCAAATTTCGCCTGCGTGATTCAACGCCTCCTGAATCTGCGCCCAAAGATCTGGCCAGACTGGTCACCGATGCGCGCAAGCGCCTCGGCGCCCAAAGCAAATATCTGGCGGACGTACACGTGTACGCCGAGCAGCACATGCTGCCGGTTGATCTGGAACATATGCTGGTCATCGAAGCGGATGATCTGACCCGCCGCGCGCGGGATATCGAAGCGCTTGCGAGCCACGATCCGATCATTGAGTTACTTCGCGAAAAAGCCGCAGAACTGAGGAGGACCGGCCGCCAACTGCGCACCCGCCAGACACTGCGAACGCACGCACCCACCGACGGCATGTTGCTCGATCTGATCGGGCAGAAAGCTGTGGAAATCCGCAAACGCGCGCCGCTCAAAGCCCTCGGCAAACGTAGTGATGGCCGATTCGATTATTTGCAGGAATACGAAATCTGGAACCTCACCCAAGAACCAGCGCAGCTGCTGTGGTACGCGCACTTTCACTATTCCAAGGCCGCACCACGCTTCGGCGATTTCGAGAAAGCCCATTTGAAGTTGCCGGAACACCGCGCTCTGACCCACGCGGACAATCCTGACCTGCCGTATGCCGACATTGGTAAACGCTCGGCGGCGTTGCCGTTTTTCGAGCATCTCTGATTGTCGACAACGCAGACGCTATATACCGTTTATCGGGACTGTCAGAAATGACAGTTACCCGATATCCAGTTTGCGCAGAGCATGATTTTTCCAGTGCCCCTTACGGGCCAGCAATGCATCGCGGAGGCAAGATGAGCAACATCATTCCGAACGGCGATTTCGAGACGGGCGATTTCAGCTTTTGGACTCTTCGGGTTTTCCAGGGTAAGGCCGACGTAGTCAATCACAACCGCAGCTTCCAGGCGCGAGTACAGCCGGGAGTGGATAACGGCGTATTACTCTTTAACAAATTCGACGCACCGCCCGGCCCTTGTGACATGACGTTCATAGCATCGGCGCCCACCGCTCAGAACTTCAAGCCGCCATTTAACTATGCTACTCACCCGTTTCTCGCATATTTCGTTGAGGCATACGACGCCAACGGTCTGTGGCTCTCGATGGATATTGGTCTGGCCCAGCTACAACCCACAGAGACACTGTTTCGATACAGCGGCACCATGCCGGCAGGCACTGCAAAAGTCGAAGTACGATTCTCGGGGCCTTCCGACCCAGACGGAAGCAAAGGCCCGCTCTACATCGACCACGTGACTTACACCCCGAGGTAGTCTCAAGACGAGCGCTGGAACTATGCCCCCCACTGGGTGCCTTGTAGCGGGGTTTTAGACGCGGTTACGGGACCTCGACGCGTCACGCCAACTGATTACGCAACTGCCGCGCCGCCGCGACCATATTGATCAACGCCGCTTCCGTCTCGGGCCAGGCACGGGTTTTCAAGCCGCAATCAGGATTGACCCACAACCGCTCCGCCGGAATCCGCTGCACCGCTTTGCTCATCAATTTGACCATCTCGGCCGTGTCCGGCACCCGTGGCGAGTGGATGTCGTACACGCCGGGGCCGATGTCGTTCGGGTAGTCAAACGCTTCGAAGGCTTCGAGCAGTTCCATGTCCGAGCGTGAGGTTTCGATGGTGATGACGTCGGCGTCCATCTCGGCGATGGCCTTGATCACATCGTTGAATTCGCTGTAGCACATGTGCGTGTGGATCTGCGTTTGGTCCTTGACGCCGGAGGCCGTCAGACGGAACGCTTGCACCGCCCAGTCCAGATATTCCTGCCATTGCGCGCGGCGCAGCGGCAGGCCTTCGCGGAACGCGGCTTCGTCGATCTGCACGATCTTGATTCCGGCGTTTTCCAGATCCAGCACTTCATCACGCAGGGCCAGCGCCAGTTGTTGCGCCTGGATTTTTCGCGACACGTCTTCGCGCGGGAACGACCACATCAGCATGGTCACAGGACCGGTGAGCATGCCTTTCATGACCTTGCTGGTCAGGCTCTGTGCGTAGGTGATCCAGTCGACGGTCATGGCTTGCGCACGACTGAGGTCGCCGTAAATCACTGCCGGTTTCACGCAGCGCGAACCATAGCTCTGCACCCAGCCAAAACGGGTGAACAGATAACCGTCGAGTTGCTCGGCGAAGTACTCGACCATGTCGTTGCGTTCGGCTTCACCGTGTACCAGCACGTCCAGCCCGATACGTTCCTGCACTTCAACCGCATGGCGGATTTCACTGTGCATGGCGTCGGTGTAATCGTTGGCCGACAGCTTGCCCTGCTTGAACGCCTGACGCGCGAGACGGATTGAAGCGGTCTGCGGAAACGAGCCGATGGTAGTGGTGGGGAACGTCGGCAATTGCAGACGCGCCTGTTGCTGGGCGATGCGTTTGGCGAACGGCGACTGGCGTTGGCTGTCCTTGGCGTTGATCGCTTTGATCCGCGCCTGCACTGCAGGTTTATGAATGCGCGGCGAGCACGCGCGGCTGTCTTGAATGGCGCGGCTTTCGGCCAGTGCGCGCTGGACTTTCGGCGCTTGTGGATCGTTCAGGGCATCACGCAGCACGGAGATTTCGCTGCATTTCTGCACGGCGAAGGCCAGCCAGCTCTTGAGTTCAGGATCGAGTTGGTCTTCGCGCTCGACATCCACCGGGCTGTGCAACAACGAACAGGAACTGCTGACCCACAGGTTGTCGCCAAAACGCTCTTGCGCTGGTTGCAGTTGCGCCAGCGCCTGCTCCAGTTCACAGCGCCAGACGTTACGACCGTTGACCAGTCCGACTGAGAGAATCTTGTAGGTCGGCAGGCGATCAAGCACTTGGCCGAGTTCTTCAGGCGCACGCACCGCGTCGATGTGCAGACCTTGCACTGGCAAGCCGACGGCCAGACCGAGGTTGTCTTGCAGACCGCTGAAGTAGGTCGCCACGAGTTTTTTCAGCGGCGAATATTGCAGGATGTGGTAAGCGCGTTCGAAGGCGCTTTTCCACGCTTGCGGCAGATCTAGGGTGAGGATTGGCTCGTCAATCTGCACCCACTCCACGCCTTGTTCGGCGAGGCGTACAAGGATTTCGTTGTACACCGGCAGCAGACGCTCAAGCAGATCGAGCTTGTCGAAGTCGTTGCCTTTCGCCTTGCCCAGCCACAGGTAAGTCAGCGGGCCGATGATCACCGGTTTGACGTTATGGCCCAGCGCCTTGGCTTCTTCGACTTCATCGAACAATTGCTCCCAGCTCAGTTTGAACTGCTGATCCGCGCTGAATTCCGGGACCAGATAGTGGTAGTTGGTGTCGAACCACTTGGTCAGCTCTTGCGCATATTGCGTCTGGCCGTGGTCAGCGCCGCAGCAGTTGGCGGTTGCGCCACGGGCCATAGCGAACAAGGTGTCGAGGCTCGGCTGGCCCTGTTCGTCACGCACGCCGTTGAAGCGCTCGGGGATCACGCCGAAGGTCAGCGAGTGAGTCAGCACCTGGTCGTACCAGGCGAAGTCGCCGACCGGCAGCAGATCGATGCCCGCGTCTTTCTGCAACTGCCAATGCCTGGCGCGCAGATCACGACCGACCTGATTCAGAGCCGCCTGATCGAGATCACCCTTCCAGTAGGCTTCGAGGGCTTTTTTCAGTTCGCGGTCGGCGCCGATGCGCGGGAAACCCAGGGTGTGTGCCACGGCCATGTCGAATGTGCTCCATTGCGTAAAAGATGGCGCCATTGTCGACAGCTCACCCAACATGAGACAAACTCAACCTTTTCGTGTTGATCACAAGTTTTCCTCATGGAGCCAGCCGGTGCTTGAAATCCGTCACCTGAAAACCCTTCACGCCTTGCGCGAAGCCGACAGCCTGGTCGATGCGGCTGACCGCTTGCACCTGACCCAATCAGCGCTGTCCCACCAGTTCAAGGAGCTGGAGGAGCGCATGGGCATGCAATTATTTGTGCGCAAGACCAAACCGGTGCGCTTCACCAGCGCCGGCCTGCGCCTGCTGCAACTGGCCGACGCGACCTTGCCGCTGCTGCGCGGCGCAGAACGCGACATCGCGCGACTGGCCGGTGGCACCGCCGGACGCCTGCACATGGCCATCGAATGCCACAGCTGTTTTCAGTGGCTGATGCCGACCATCGACCAGTTCCGCGATGCGTGGCCGGAAGTCGAACTCGACCTGGCTTCGGGCTTTTCATTTGCGCCGCTGCCTGCATTGGCGCGGGGTGATCTGGATCTGGTGGTGACGTCCGATCCGCTGGAAATCGCTGGCATTACTTATGTGCCGCTGTTCACCTACGAAGCGATGCTCGCGGTGGCCAATCAGCATGCGCTGGCGAGCAAGCCGTACATCGTCCCGGAAGATTTGCTGACAGAAACGCTGATCACCTACCCGGTGGAACGCGATCGTCTGGACATCTTCACGCGCTTTCTGGAACCGGCCGACATTGAACCGGCACAGGTGCGTACTTCAGAACTGACGGTGATGATGATGCAGCTTGTGGCCAGCGGGCGTGGCGTGTGCGGCATGCCGCACTGGGCGCTGCATGAATACAGCTCGCGGGGTTATGTGAAGGGCAAGCGGTTGGGGGAAAAAGGCTTGTTTGCCACGCTGTATGCAGGGATCCGCGCCGACATGCTTGATGCGCCGTACATGCGTGACTTCCTGCTGACGGCCAAGGACACATCGTTCTCGACGCTGGATGGCGTAAGCGCGGTTCGCTGAACCTTTAAATCAAAAGATCTGGCGCCACATGTGGATCTTGTCGAAGTAGTCCTCACCCACCCGCACCGCCAACGGCTCCAGTCCGAACTGGATGAAGCCGCAGCGCTGATACAGGTTGAATGCCGCTTGGTTGCCGGCGGTGACGGTCAGTTGAATGACTTTCAGCGCGGGATGCTTCTGCGCTTCGTCCAGCGCGGCGTGCACCAGTTGCTGGCCCAGGCCGTGATGGCGAAACTCGGCCGAAACGTACATGCCGAACAACGTCGCCTTGTGCCGAGCCTTTTCCCGAGGCTCGAATGCCAGGCCGACGATGCCGGCCAACCGGCCTTCTTCGAACGCGCCAAACACCGCGTCAAGCTTGCTGGTAAGCCGCGCTTCCCACCAACTCAATGGCATCACCGCTCGTTCACGCACGCTGGAAGTAAACGCCTGCGGATGCAGGTCGTAGGCCTCAAGCATCAACTCGCGGTAAGCCAGCGCATGACTGGCGTCGAGGCGCTCGATCCACATGTTCAGGCCGCTCGCCGTTGCTCAAGCATCAGCCGCAATGCCAGCGCACCGAGCACGAAACCCATGAAATAACGCTGGACTGCCAGCCATGTTGGATTGCTGACGAACCACGACGCAATGCCCGCCGCGAACAGCGCGATCAGCAAGTTGACGCAGAAGCTGACGCTGATCTGCGTCAGGCCAAGGATAATGCTTTGGGTGAATACCGAGCCGTGTTCAGGCGAGATGAATTGCGGAAATACCGAGAGATAGAACACCGCAATTTTCGGGTTCAACGCACTGGTGAGAAAACCCATGGTGATCAACTTGCGCGAAGAATCCGCCGGCAATTGCTGCGCTTCGAACGGCGAGCGCGCACCGGGCCTGACCGCTTGCCATGCCAGCCATAACAGGTACAGCGCACCGGCCCACTTCAACACTTCATAAGCCATCGGCACCGCGAGAAACACTGCGGTCAAACCTGCCGCCGCCGCGAACAGATGCACAAAAAATCCCGCGACCACGCCGAGCAACGAGGTCACCCCGGCCTTGCGTCCCTGACAGATCGAACGCGAGATCAGGTAGATCATGTTCGGCCCCGGCGTCAGCACCATCAACAACGCGGCGGCGGCGAAAATCAACAGGTCTTGAAGCGGGATCATGGCGAAGTCCTGTGCATGAATGATCAGGCGCTGGCGGCCAGCGAGGCTCGATAAAACGGCAGGATCAGGTCGCGTGTCAATGGGGCGAGGATGACATCGCCGTCGGTGGCCGGATCAATCCACAGCACTTCTTCGATCTCGGCCGCCGGGGAGACTTGTGCGTCGATGCTCAGCTGGAAAATTTCCGCCTGTACGACGAATCCCGGCTCGTTGGCGGCGGGCGCCGAGAACTGGCCGAGGAATGTCGCTTGCGTCGGATCGATGAGCAATCCCAACTCTTCTTCCAGCTCACGGGCCAGTGCATGCACCGGCAATTCATCAGCCTCGATCTTGCCGCCCGGCTGCATGAATGCGCTAGTGCCGCGCTTGCGCACCAGCAGGGTCTGGCCGTCAGGGCGGATCAACAGTGCAGCGGCGATGTGAATGATGCGCGATGGAACGGCGGATGCAGAAGTCATGGGTCAGTCACGGGCCTTGGGAGAAACCGCAAGGATCCCATGCCGGTCACGCCAACGTCATCAACCCGTGCCTTCAAGCTCTTCCGGCTCCTTCACAAACACTTTGTATTTGGCTCCCTCCATGGCCTCGAAACTAATCAGTTTGTCCACCAGCAATGCGCTCAAAACCTTACCGGCATTGAGCAGCAACATGCCGTTGTCGGCATTCAGATTGCGCGCGAGGATCATCCCCGCCGCCAGCTCGCGAGTGCCCAACACCTTGACGTTCGGGTCGGCCAGCACCACGTCGCTGAGGCACGCCGCGCACACCTGGATGAAATCTTCGATCAACTCCGGATCGTACAGTCGGCCGGCGTATTGGCGCAGGTATAACAACGCCTCGTCGCTGTTCATTTGCCGCTCGAGAATCAGCCCGCGCTGCAACTCGACAAAATCCACCGCCAACTTCAACAGCCGCGAACCAAACGGAATCGCCTCGCCCTTGAGCCGATCGGGAAAGCCACTGCCGTCCCAGCGTTCCTGATGGTGCAGGATCAAGCGCGCGGCATCCTTCATCGGGTCGAGGGTCATCAGCAGCGATTCGCTCTGTTTCGGATAACCGCGATAGCGCTCGCGCTCGGTGCTGTGCAGTAAATCCGAGGGCGCGCTCATCATGCTGTCGGTCCAGCTCAGCTTGCCGATGTTGTACAGCGCGGCGGCCATGGCCAGGTCGCGGCTGCTGGCTTCATCCAGCCCGTGCATCTTGCAGTAGCCGCGCACCAGTTCGATGATCTGCCGATTGGTCTGCTTGGCCGGCGGCAGGCGCAGGTTGGCCAGCAACGAGAACACTTCGGTGCCGGTCACGTAACTGTGTTTGAGCTCTTCGTAGGCCAGATCGAGCATGTCGGCGGTCTGCTGCAACTCGGCGGTACGCGCGGCGACGTGTTTTTCCAGCGTGCTGTTGAGCAGTTTGAGCTGATCGTTCTGCACTTTGGCCAACCGCTCCAGACGCTGGCGTTCACGTTCGGAATGTTGATGCTCCAGCGCCTGACGCAAGGTCAGGAGCATTTCTTCGTCGTTCCACGGTTTGCTGATGTAGCGATCGATGCGTCCTTCGTTGATGGCTTTGATGATCGCCGCAGGGTCGGCATAGCCGGTGAGCATGATCCGCGTGGTCGCCGGATAAAGTTCATGCACGCGCGCCAGCAATGTGGCGCCGTCCATATTGGGCATGCGCGCGTCGCTCATGACCAGATCGACTGGCTGCTGCTCCAGTATTTCCAGCGCCTGTGCGCCGCTGGTAGCCAGCACCACGTCGTAGGGCTGACCGCGCAGCAGACGCCGCAGGCTGTTGAGGATCGACTCCTCGTCATCCACCAGCAACACCTGCGGCCGGTGCGCTGAAGTCGCAGATTGTTCTTCCATGGGGTGACCTCAAGCGAAACAGTGAACCTGACAGGCGCGCCGACAGACCTCCTCGTTTGCCCGCGCTTGAGGGCAAGGCTAGATGATTTTTGCGCGGTTCACGCGATACATCGGTTACACACCGGCAAGCGAAGAGTCCTGCGGGCAACTATGCTCTAGGGGTCGAACGAGACAAACGGCCTGCGTGCAGGCATGCAAGGAGGGGAAAAAGGATGCTCCCGAGTAAGAGCGTGTCTGGATCTGGCATTGCGCCATGAGCGCACAAGCCGGACCGATCAACCGCCGCATACTCATCGTCGACGATACCGCGTCGATTCATTCCGATTTTTCGAAAATCCTCAGTCCGGGCAATGCAGACGCCGATAGCCTCGGGGAAACCGAAAACCTGCTGTTCGGCACCCCGGCCACCGCTCCTAAACTGCACTTTGAACTGGATTCGGCATTTCAAGGCAGCGAAGCGCTGGCCAAACTGCATGCGGCCATCGCCGCTGGACGCCCCTACGCCATGGCCTTCATCGACATGCGCATGCCGCCGGGCTGGGATGGCCTGGAGACCATTGAGCGGCTGTGGCAGGTCGATCCCAAACTGCAAGTCGCGTTGTGCACGGCCTACAGCGATCACTCGTGGGAAGACATCGACCAGCGGCTGGGACTGACCGATGGTCTGCTGATTCTGAAAAAACCCTTCGATGCGATCGAGATCCGCCAGATGGCCAGCGCGCTCACGGTCAAGTGGCAGATGACCGAAGACGCCGCGCTGAAGATGACCCAGCTCGAACAAGCCGTTCAGGAGCGCACGCGAGAGCTGTCCGACGCCAATATCATCGTGCAGAACAGCCCGACCATCCTTTACCGGTTACGCGGCGATCCCTCGTTCAAGCTGATGTACATCTCGCACAACATCACACGCTACGGCCATATGGCGGCCGATCTGGTGAAATCGGCAAACTGGGCACAGGACTTGATTCACCCGGATGATCAGGCCGGGGTAGATGCCGCCATGGCCCGGGTACTGGATCGCCACGCACTCGGTGCCTCGATCGAATTTCGCCTGCGTACCGGGGATGGCAACTGGCGCTGGGTGGAAAACCGTTACGTCCCGGTCCGCGATCACGACGGCCGATTGCTGGAAGTCGAAGGGATCATCCTCGACATCACCGAGCGCCGCGTGGCCGAAGAGAAGCTCGCCTTGCTGGCGCGCACGGACGGCCTCACCGGGCTGGCCAATCGCGCCACGCTGATCGAGCGTCTGCATCAGGCGTTTGCCGGCGCCCGTCGCGGCGCAGCGCCATTCGCGGTGTTTTATCTGGATCTGGACCACTTCAAGCGCATCAATGACAGCCTCGGTCACCCGATCGGCGATCTGCTCTTGCAGGAAGTGGCGCGGCGGATCAAATCCAGTGTGCGCGAAAGCGACGTCACGGCGCGCCTCGGCGGCGATGAGTTTGCGATCCTGCAACTGGACGTCAGCGACCCGACCCGTTCCGCCGCCATGGCCACCAATATCCTCGATGCGCTGATGGCGCCGTATCACCTGGCGGGCAACGCTGTGCATATTTCAGCCAGCATCGGCATCAGCACCTACAGCGACGCCAGCCTCGACGCCGACAGCCTGCTGGGCCAGGCCGACATGGCGCTGTACCGCGCCAAGGACACGGGGCGCAATCAGTATCACTTCCACTCCGAAGCGATCACCCAGGAAGTGGCCGAGCGCATGGCCATCGTCACTGAGTTGATGACTGCACTGGAGCGCGATGAGCTGGAGTTGAAATACGCGCCGGAATTGGACATGCACAGTGGCAGGATTTTAGGCATGGAGGCGCAGGTCTGCTGGAACCATCCCCAGCGCGGCCTGCTGCAGGCGGGCGCGTTTGTCCCGGCCGCGGAAATAACCGGCGCCATCATTCCCCTCGGCCGCTGGGTGCTGGATCGCGCCTGCCGGCAAATGAGCGAGTGGCGCAACGCCGGTGTGGCGCCACCGGTGATGGCGATCAAGCTATCGCTGGCCCAGCTCAAGAGTGGCCCCGAATTTATCTACGACGTATTGCGCACCGCCGCGCGTTACGAGCTCGCGCCCTGGGATCTGCGTTTTGACGTTACCGAAGCGACGCTGGCCCAAACCAAGTGGACACATAACGACGTGCTGCCGAGATTGAGCGAGCTGGGGGTGAAAATCGCCATCGACGATTTCGGCACCGAATATTCATCGTTCGATTACCTGAAAACCTACCGGGTCAATCACCTGAAACTCGCCCAGTCGTTTCTCGACAGCGCGGCTCAAGATACGGCCGGGGCCAACACGCTGAAAGCGATCATCAATTTCGCAAGGGATCTGGGCATCGGCATCATTGCCGAAGGCGGCCAGCAGCCGGGGCAGCCACACGAGCCAAAATCCGATGCTCCGCTGGCTGCGGCACAGGGTCTGTATTTCAACGAGGCCCTCAGCCCCGAGCACGCGGTCCGGATGCTCACCGCCGCCAGCAGCGAGTCAGCGGGCACGAGGGAGATTGAGGGATGAAAACGCCCTTCGCCCAGACCAACCGCCGGATTCTGATCGTCGACGATACCCCGGCGATCCACGACGACTTTCGCAAGATACTCACCCCCGACATCAGCGGCGCAGCAGACCTGAACAGCCTGGAACAGTCGTTGTTCGGCACCCGTCAGGCCCCGCAAGTGACGTTCCAGCTTGACTCCGCCTATCAGGGCCAGGAAGCGCTGAAACTGGTGCAACAAGCGCTGGATGAGGGTCGTCCCTACGCCCTCGCCTTCACCGACATGCGCATGCCGCCCGGCTGGGATGGCCTGGAAACCATCGAGCAACTGTGGAAAGTCGATCCGAACCTGCAAATCGCGTTATGCACTGCTTTCTCCGACTACAGCTGGGAGGCCATGGCCGAACGGCTGGAGTTCGGCGATCAGTTGCTGATCCTGAAAAAACCCTTCGATACCCTGGAAATCCGCCAGATGGCCAACGCCCTGACCTGGAAGTGGCAACTGGCTCAGGACGCCGCACTGAAGATGCTCAGCCTCGAACAAACCATCGAGGCACGCGTCCACGAATTGCTCAAAGTCTCGCATCTGTTGCAGTACGACACCCTCACCGGTCTGCCCAACAGCACCTTGCTCGGTGACCGCTTGAGTCAGTCGATTGCGGCCTGCCGCCGCCATGACAAAAAACTGGTGGTGCTGTTCCTCGGTATGGACCGCTTCAAACGCATCAACAACGCGCTGGGGCATCCGGCCGGCGACGAAATGCTCAGACGGGTGGGCCAGCAGTTGCTGGGAAACGTGCGCGGATCGGACTCGGTCTTTCGCTACGGCTCGGACGAGTTCGTGGTGATCCTCACTGATATCAACCATCCCCAGCAGACCCGCAGCATCGCCGAAAAACTGCTGGGCGCCATCCGTGCGCCCCAGATGATCGCGGGGCATGACGTCAGCGTCACTGCCAGCATGGGCGTGAGCATTTACCCGGACGACGGGCTCGAAGCCATCGACCTGATCAAAAAGGCTGAAACGGCCATGCGCAACGTCAAGGACAGCGGGCCGGACAACTTCGGTTTTTTCATCGAGGCCATGAACGAGCGCGCACGCCAACAGCAGAGTATCGAATCAGGTATTCGCCAGGCGCTGCAACGCAACGAATTTGTCCTGCACTACCAGCCGAAAATCGCTCTGGAAAGTGGGCGGATTGTCGGCGCGGAGGCGCTGGTGCGCTGGCAAAAACCGGGGCATGGCTGGGTTTACCCGTCCGAGTTTATTCCAGTGGCCGAAGACAGCGGGCTGATCGTGCCGTTGAGCAAATGGGTGTTGGCCGAAGCCTGCCACCAGACGCGGCACTGGCAGGCGGCGGGGTTGCCGCCGATCCGCATGTCGGTCAACACCTCGGCCATCGACTTTCGCCAGCGCCACTTCGTGGAGAACATCGAACAGGTGCTTGCTCAGACAGGGCTGGATCCGTGCCTGCTGGAGCTGGAAATCACCGAAAGCGTACTGATGCAAAACGTCGACGCGACCATGAGCGCGTTGCAACGGTTGAAAGCGCTGGGGGTCAGGCTGGCCATCGATGACTTCGGCACCGGGTATTCAAGCCTGAGCTACCTGCGGCGCTTTCCCATCGATGTGCTGAAAATCGATCAATCATTCATTCGTGGCCTGAGTACTGACAGCAGCGATGCCGCGCTGGTTGGCGCGATCATCAGCCTGGGCAAGAGCCTGAGCCTGAACGTCATCGCCGAAGGGGTCGAAACAGCGGCGCAACTGAAATTTCTCAAGGATCACCATTGCGAAGAAGCTCAGGGTTACTACTTCAGCGAAGCCGTGCCGGCGCCGGCGTTTGCCCGACTGTTGAGCACAGGGCTGCCGGATTCATCGACGCCCTGCGACAGCCCGGCAACAGGCACGGGAGACAATCCCTCATGACCCTGTTCCGTTACACGCTGGCGGTGATGTTGGGTGGGACATGCGTCAACGCTGCCGGCGAGCCATTGAATCAACCACTCAAGCCCTTGCCGGAGATGGCGCCACCCAACCGTGAACGCGCCGCGCTCGGTCGCCAGTTGTTCAATGATCCCAGGCTTTCGGCGAACAACACGTTGTCCTGCGCCAGTTGCCACCAACTGGACAAGGGCGGTGCCGACAGCCGCGCCCTGTCGCTGGGTTTCGATGGCAAACCGGTGACGGTCAACACGCCAACCGTGCTCAACGCCAGCCTCAATTTCCGGCAATTCTGGGACGGACGGGTCGAGACCCTGGAAGCGCAAGCCGACAATGTGATTACCAGCCCCCACGAAATGGGCAGTGACTGGAAAACCGTCGTGCAACGCATCAACGACGATCCCGGCTACCGCAAGACCTTCGACAGCGCCTACCCGGACGCCGTGACCAAAGCCAATATCCAGAACGCACTCGCCACCTACCAACGCACCTTGTTATCGCCAGGGTCGCGCTTCGATCAATACCTGTTGGGCAAGACCGACATTCTCACCCTCGAAGAAAAGTACGGCTATCAACGCTTCAAGGACTACGGCTGTATCGCCTGCCATCAGGGCGTGAACATTGGCGGCAATATGTTCCAGAAGTTCGGCGTGTTCGGCGACTACATTGCTGATCGCGGCAACCCGACGGCGGCTGATCTGGGCCGCTTCAATGTCACCGGCGATGAAGCTGATCGCGCGGTGTTCAAGGTGCCGAGTTTGCGCAATGTCGCCCTGACCGCGCCGTACTTCCACGACGGTTCGGCACCTGACCTCGAACGGGCCGTGGACGTGATGTTCCAGTACCAATTGGGGCGCATGCCGAGCACCGAAGACAAAACCCTGATCATCCAGTTTCTCAAGACCCTGACCGGCCAATGGGAGGGCAAGCCATGAAGAAGATCTCACGCAGAACCAGCCTGCTGCTGATCACGGTGGTCGCCATTCTGCTGGCCTCGACGCTGCTGTTCCTCTACCTCAAGTCCAGCTCGGAACAGACCACCACCTACACCGATTCGCGCGATTTGATCCGCCAGATCACCCAACAGGACGCCCTGTGGGAAAACGAAATACTCAAGGCCCGCGTGGCGATTTCCCACAACTACGATCCGCTGGTGTCTCCGGTGACCGAGATGCATCAGCTATGGGAGCGCTTCGCCGCAATGGAGTCGGGGCATGGGCGCAAGGACTCCAGCCAATGGAACGATGCACACGAAGGCTTTCTCAAGGCAATGCAGGAAAAGACTCGCCTGGTCGAACAGTTCAAGTCGCACAACGCCTTGTTGCGTAACTCGCTGGCGTTCCTGCCGACCGCCGAAGATGACATTCAGGCGCAACTGGCGGACTTGTCTGACCTCGACAAGCTGCAAGTGCAAAACATCGCCACCGACACCTACGACCTGCTGCTCAGTGCCCTGGAGTTTGCTCAGGTCACCTCCGCCGACAAGGGCGCCGACATTGTGCTGGGGCTGAATAAACTGGCGGTGAACGCGCAACGTTTGCCGGAAGAATTCCATGCCCCGGTGAAGATTCTCAGCAATCACATCGCGCTGATTTTACGCGAGCAGCCAATCGTCAACGATCTGCTGGAAAGCATCGAAGTCGTGCCCGTGGCCGAACGTCTGGACGACATCACCCGCATGCTCAACCTGGATCAGCAACGGGTCGAAAAAATCGACCGCGAGTACCACTTCTACATGCTGTTGTTTTCCGTGCTGCTCATGCTGTCGCTGCTGTGGCTGGCCGTCCGGCTGATCCGCAGCTTCGCCGAGATCCACCGGGTCAACAACGCCCTGCAAAACGCCAACGATGCGCTGGAGCAACGGGTCGAAGAACGCACCCGGGAACTCAAGAACGCCCAGAGCGAACTGCTCGACGCCGCACGGCAGGCCGGCATGGCGGAAATCGCGACCAACGTGCTGCACAACGTCGGCAACGTGCTCAACAGCGTGAATATTTCCTGCGAGCTGATCGGGCGCAAACTGCGCAGCAGCAAGGCCCTTGGCCTGGGCAAGGCCATGCAACTGATCAACGAACACCCCGATGACCTCGGGCATTTCCTTAGCCAGGACGACAAGGGAAAATTGCTGCCCGGCTATCTCAACCAACTGGTCAGTGCGATTGACCAGGAACAGCAGGAAATGGCCGACGAACTGGGTCAGATGAACAAGAGCGTCGACCACATCAAGGACATCGTCGCCACCCAGCAATCCTACGCGGGGGCCAACAGCATGACCGAACCGCTGTATATCGACGAACTGCTGGAGGACGCCCTGCGCATGAATGCCGGTGCGCTGACTCGCCATCACGTCACCGTGGTCAGGCAATACAGTGAAGTGCCCCAGGTCATGGGCGACAAACACCGCTTGCTGCTGATTCTGATCAACCTCATCAGCAACGCCAAATACGCCATGACCGACCTCAGCAACCGCCCGCGAACAATGACGCTTGGGGTGGAAATCGTTGACGAGACCTTTTTGCAAATCAGCGTCCGCGACGACGGTGAAGGCATCGCCGCGGAAAACATGACCCGGATCTTTGCTCACGGTTTTACCACCCGCAAGGAAGGCCACGGGTTTGGTCTGCACAGCTGCGCACTGGCGGCGATCGAAATGAACGGCCACCTCACCGCCCACAGCGACGGACCGGGACTGGGCGCCTTGTTCACCTTGCAACTGCCGCTGATTGCTGTAACGGAGAATGCATGAGCGAACTGTCGAACCGGCGCATTTTGCTGATCGACGACATGCCGTCGATTCACGAAGACTTTCGCAAGATTCTCACCCCGACCCTGGCGCACTCCGCGGAACTGGACGAGATGGAAACAGCATTGTTCGGTGCTCCAGCCAAACCCCAACGCCCGAGTTTCGAGCTGGACTCGGCTTATGGTGGCGAGGAAGGCCTGGCCAAACTCAACCTCGCCTTGCAGGAGCAATGTCCCTACGCGTTGGCGTTTGTCGACATGCGTATGCCCGACGGCTGGGACGGCGCGCAAACCATCGAGCAACTGTGGTTGCAGGATCCGCAATTGCAGGTGGTCGTGTGCACGGCGTATTCCGACTATTCCTGGGACGAATTGCTTGATCGCCTGCAGGCTCACGACCGTCTGCTGATCCTGAAAAAGCCTTTCGATAACATCGAAGTGCAGCAAATGGCCAATACCCTGCTGACCAAGTGGCAGATGACCGAGCGCGCGTCGTTGCAAATGCACAATCTGGAGCACCTGGTGGATCAGCGCACCGCTCAATTCAAGCAGGCCAGCGTGGCCTTGCAGCGCGAAATCGACGAGCGCAAACAGCTCGAAGGCCAGTTGGTGCAGTCGGAAAAGCTTGCTTCACTCGGGCAACTGGCGGCCGGGGTCGCGCATGAGATCAACAATCCGATCGGCTTCATTTCCTCCAACCTCGGTTCGCTGGACGGCTACTTTCAGCAGTTGCTGAGCATGCTCGACGCGTACCAGACCGCCGGGCAAACCCTCGCCGCCGAACCCGCCGCGCAATTGCAGCAATTGCGCGAACAGCTGGATCTGGATTTCCTGCTGCAAGACATTCCCGTGCTGATCCGGGAATCCAAGGAGGGCATCGGTCGCGTCAGCCAGATCGTCAAGGACCTGAAAGATTTCTCCCGGGTCGACACCCAGCAGCAATGGCAGTCGGCCAATCTGCAACAAGGCATCGAATCGACCCTGAACATCGTCGCCAGCGAACTCAAGTACAAGGCCGATCTGGTCAAGGAATATCAGGATCTGCCGGACATCGAATGCCTGCCGTCGCAGATCAATCAGGTCATCATGAATCTGGTGATCAATGCGGCGCAGGCCATGGGGCCTGAACGCGGCGTCATCACCCTGCGCACGGGGCTGCAAGGGCAAAATGTGTGGATCGAAGTGGCTGACAACGGCTCGGGCATTGCACCCGAGACCTTGCAGAAAATCTTCGACCCGTTCTTCACCACCAAACCGGTGGGGCAAGGGACAGGGTTGGGTCTGTCGCTGTCCTACGGGATCGTGAAAAAACACGGCGGGGACATTTCAGTGCGCAGCGAACTCGGGGCTGGCACCACGTTCCGCGTGCTGTTGCCGCTGCGTCAGTCGGTAACCTGACGCCGATGTAGGCAGAAAGTCTCCCTGTTCACGGTTTCCCTGGAGGCGCAGAATCCCTGCCTGCCCTACCAAGTCCGAACCAAGGAAACCGTATGAGCCTGTCCCTTCTGAGCCGCTACGCCTTCTTTGCCGGCTGTGTGATTTTCACCCTCGCCAGCCTGCCTTTTCTGCATCACGACTGGCTATGGCCGTTCACCGCCGTGACGGGCGTGCTGAGCCTGCTCGGTCTGTTCGACCTGCTGCAAAGCCCGCACGCGGTGCGCCGCAATTACCCGATCCTGGGCAACATTCGTTATCTGGTCGAGGGCATTCGCCCGGAGATCCGCCAGTATCTGCTGGAGTCCGACAGCGACGCCCTGCCCTTCTCCCGCGCCCAGCGTTCGCTGGTGTATTCACGGGCGAAAAATGAAACCGCCGACAAGCCGTTCGGCACGCTGATCGATGTGTATCAGTCCGGTTTCGAATTCATCGGCCACTCGATGCGCCCGGCGCCGTTGAGCGATCCGGGCAGTTTTCGCGTCACCGTCGGTGGCCCGCAGTGCACCCAACCGTACTCGGCGTCGGTGTTCAATATCTCAGCCATGAGTTTCGGCTCGCTGAGCGCCAACGCGATTCGTGCGTTGAACCAAGGCGCGAAACTCGGCAACTTCGCGCATGACACGGGCGAAGGCAGCATCAGTCCGTACCACCGCGAACATGGCGGCGACCTGACCTGGGAACTGGGTAGCGGATATTTCGGTTGCCGCACCAGCGACGGCCGTTTCGACCCGGAGCGCTTCGCCACCCAGGCGCAGAATCCGCAAGTCCGCATGATCGAAATCAAGATGAGTCAGGGCGCCAAACCCGGTCACGGCGGGATTCTGCCCAAGCACAAGGTGACCCGCGAGATCGCCGACACCCGCGGCATCATGATGGGCGAAGACTGCATTTCGCCGTCGCGCCACAGTGCGTTTTCCACACCGATCGAGTTGATGCACTTCATCCAGCAATTGCGTGAACTGTCCGGTGGCAAACCGGTGGGCTTCAAATTCTGTCTCGGTCATCCGTGGGAGTTCATGGGCATTGCCAAAGCGATGTTGGAAACCGGAATTCTGCCGGACTTCATCGTGGTTGATGGCAAGGAAGGCGGCACCGGCGCCGCACCGGTCGAGTTCACCGACCATATCGGCGTGCCGATGCGCGAAGGTCTGCTGTTCGTGCACAACACGCTGGTCGGCCTGAACCTGCGCGACAAGATCAAACTCGGCGCCAGCGGCAAAATTGTTAGCGCCTTCGACATCGCCAGCGTGCTGGCCATCGGTGCCGACTGGGCCAACTCGGCGCGCGGTTTCATGTTCGCCATCGGCTGCATCCAGTCGCAAAGCTGCCACACCAACAAATGCCCGACCGGCGTCGCCACTCAGGATGCCCTGCGCCAACGCGCGCTGGTGGTGCCGGACAAGGCACAGCGGGTATACAACTTCCATCGCAACACGCTCAAGGCGCTGGCAGAAATGCTCGCCGCCGCCGGCCTCGATCATCCGTCGCAACTCTCGGCCAAGCACCTGGTGCGGCGCATGTCGGCCACCGAGATCAAACTGTTCTCGCAGTTGCATGTGTTCCTGAAACCGGGAGAACTGCTCACCGGGGAAGTGAATGGCGAGTTCTACTCGCGCATGTGGCAAATGGCGCGGGCGGACAGTTTCGAACCGCAGGATGTGGCGGCCGCTTAGCTTGTTCGAGGCGCTGGCCGGCAACAGAGGCCGGCGCTTCAATCGCTGTGTCGGCGAAACAATACAAAGCGGAAAAAGCTATAGCCGAGCAGCAGATTCAGCAATGAAAACGTGGTGACAGTCACCAGTCCGGGCAACTGGTAGATGTCAGCAATATGGCCCACAGCGAAACTCGCCGCCCCCATCACGCCGATGAACCCTAGGTAAGCGAACACCGAGGTCTGGTTCTCGAAGGTGTAAAGCGCGTTCACGTAAAATGAGAACGCTGCGGCCACGCAGAATGCCGCGAAATTGCTAGCGGCCTGATCGAGTCCGACGGCGGCGCAGAGTACGAAAAAGATTTGCCAGTGAATCAACGCATCCGCCAGCCCGATCACGAGAATTGCAGAGAATCCTTTCATTGCGCCTCCTTCCATTTCTCACTGGCGAAAACGCAAGCTAGTTCATGATGCAAGGCCGGTCTACTGTCAGAAATTACAGGTGCACGGTGGCATCCGACGAATGGCTACGCTAAAACCCTACCCAATAAAAAGCCCCGGTCAATCGACCGGGGCTTTGATGTTTCTGCGCTTTGGATTTACGAAACCGAACGCACCGCACCTTGCGCCACATTGGTCGGTTGCAGCTTGAACACGTAGAACACCACCGTCAGCAACACCAGGAATGCCGGGCCGACGTACAGCGCGACGCGGGTGTCCGGGAAGTACGCCATCAGGCCGACCACCAGTACCAGAAACGCCAGCGCCAGATACGAGCTGATCGGGTACAGCCACATCTTGTATTTCAGATTGGCTCGCTCGCTGGCACTCAGACCTTTACGGAATTTGAGCTGCGCCAGCAGGATCATCACCCAGGTCCAGATCGCGCCGAAGGTCGCGATGGCCGTGACCCAGACGAAGACTTTTTCCGGCACCAGATAATTCAGCAGCACGCCCAGCAACAACGCACCGATCGACAACAGCAATGCGCGACGCGGCACGCCGTTGCTCGAGGTCTTGGCGAAACCGGCCGGGGCCTGACCGTTCTGCGCCAGGCTGTAGAGCATGCGCCCGGTGCTGAAGATGCCGCCGTTGCACGACGACAGCGCAGCGGTGATCACCACAAAGTTGATGATGCCAGCAGCGGTTTTGATGCCCAGACGCTCGAAGGTCATCACGAATGGACTGCCTTGCGTGCCGATTTCATTCCACGGGTAGATCGACAGAATCACGAACAGCGCGCCGACGTAGAACAGCAGAATCCGCCAGAACACCGAGCCGATCGCATTCGGGATGGTCTTCTGCGGGTTTTTCGCTTCACCGGCAGTCAGGCCGATCATCTCGACGCCGAGGTAGGCGAACATGACCATTTGCAGTGACATCAAAACGCCCTGCACGCCATTGGGCATGAAGCCGCCGTGCGCCCACAGGTTGGAAATCCCCAGCGCCACGCCGTCATTGCCGAAACCAAAAGCGATGATGCCGATGCCGCCGATGACCATCGCAATGATCGTGACGATCTTGATCAGCGCGAACCAGAACTCGAATTCACCGAAGGCCTTGACCGCGATCAGGTTGATCGAGCCCATGCTGATCAGCGCCGCCAGCGCCCAGATCCAGCGCGGCACATCGGGGAACCAGACGCCCATGTACACCGCGACGGCAGTGATTTCCGCGACGCAGGTCACCAGCCACAGGAACCAGTAATTCCAGCCGGTGAGGAAGCCTGCCAACGGGCCGAGATAGTCTTGTGCATAACGGCTGAACGAACCGGCGACCGGGTTGTGCACGGCCATTTCGCCGAGGGCGCGCATGATCACCAGGATCGCCAGACCGCCGATGATGTACGACAGCATGATCGCCGGGCCGGCCATTTCGATGGCCTTGGCCGAACCGAGAAACAGACCGACACCAATACAGGCGCCAAGCGCCATCAGGCGAATATGCCGTTCGCCGAGTTCGCGTTTGAGCGGGCCGCCTTCAGCGGTCTCGCCATGCGGCAGGTGATTGCCTACGGGCATAGGGTGCAACCTCATCTTGTTATTGGATTGACCACTGAGTGTCGAGGCGTCGGTTGATTGGCCGACACCTCCCGAAACCGCGCCTGCTTCGTGGGCAAACGCGTCTTGCGGAACAAAACCTGCAAGATCAGCGGGGCGTGCAGTATAAAAAGCTTCGGACAGGGTAATTCACTCTATAAACGCCTTGATTCAGCGGCAAATATTGTGATTCACGCTGTTTTCGAGAGAAACCATCCTGCAAGTGTAGGATTTTTCGCTATCGAAACGGCCGGCGAGTATTGCACAGCAATGGTGCAGCGTCATGCCTATGCCTTGGTGGTATTGATCTTGGGATGGCTCTATTCCAAATGTCTTGAAGGCATCCCCCTCCCGTGAAGAGGGCATCCCTGTGGCGAGGGAGCTTGCTCCCGCTCGGCTGCGCAGCAGTCGCAAAACCTGCCCACGCGGTACTTCAGTGAAGCCATCACTACCGGACTTGGGCCTGCTGCGCAGTCCAGCGGGAGCAAGCTCCCTCGCCACAAAAGCTGTGTCCGGCAAGATTCTCGGAAAAATCCGACAGCTTTCTCAGGTTCAACTCGGAAGCTCAGCAGCTAGCGTATGAGTGATGAATCCAACAGGACGCAACGGAATGCGCAAACATCTACATTCACATCGACTTCGCCAAGGACGCTGCTCCGAATCGGGTCGCGCCTATTTGATCACCGCCGTGGTTTATGAGCGTCGCAGGATCTTCAGTGATTGGCGATTGGGGCGATTACTAGTAGCAGAACTCAGACGAGCCCATGAACAGGGCTGGGTCAACTCGATCGCCTGGGTTGTGATGCCTGATCATTTCCATTGGCTGGTTCAATTGGAAACAATGCGTCTGGATCAGCTGATGCAGGCAGTGAAATCTCGCAGCACACTCTCTATCAACCGAACGTTGAACCGAAAAGGTGCGTTCTGGCAAACCGGCTACCATGACCGGGCTATCCGCGACGGCGAAGACTTGAAGCCGTTCGCCCGTTACATCGTTGCCAATCCTTTACGCGCGGGGTTAGTAGATAAAATAGGCGATTACCCGCTCTGGGATGCCTGCTGGCTATGATCCACCCTGTGGCGAGGGAGCTTGCTCCCGCTGGACTGCGCAGCAGGCCGTAGGCTGGTAGTTATGGTTTGTCTGAAACACTGCATGTGCAGTTTTTTTGCGACTGCTTCGCAGCCGAGCGGGAGCAAGCTCCCTCGCCACAGGGTGTTCCCATCCAGGAGGAATAACACTACCTCACAATTTTTTCACCATCGCCAACCACCGTCTAAGCTTCAGACAAGTCCGATCAATCTGCGTGAATGGATCAGTCGACTATGGGCGCGTTATGGCAAACCGATTCGAGTGAAAAAGTGGTTCCGACTGAACGTGTGGATGAAGCGCCTATACCTGAAAAACCCCGCCGTAAACGGCACGGGTGGAAGGCTTTCTGGGTTCTGTTTCTGATTATCGCGGTTGTGCTGGGATTGGCCGCGGCCAAGGAAATGCGCACTTCGCGTTTTCAGTCGCGCGAGGCCAGCCAGTACGCTGCCAAGCTCAAATACGAACTGCAACCCGGCCCCAGCGAGGCGATTCGCTATCCGGGCAACGGGCCGTTCGACTTACGTCTGGGTTATAGCTCGCTGGATGAGTTCCTGCCGCGGCTGATCAAGCGCAACTATGTGATCACCGAACAAACGCGCTTCTCCCCGGCCCTGCTCAGCTATACCGACAAGGGGCTGTTCGTGCCCTATACGGAGAAAATCCAGGCCGGGCTGTCGATCACCGACTGCCGCGCGGCGCCGTTGTATCAGTACAAATATCCGCAACAACTCTATTCGAGTTTCGCCGCGATACCGCCGGTGGTAGTCAGCAGTCTGCTGTTCATCGAAAACCGTTTTCTGCTCGACCCCAAACAACCCCTGGCCAACCCGGCAGTGGACTGGCCACGCTTCGGCATGGCCGCGTGGTCGCAGGTTGCGAAGGTGCTGCGCCTGCCGGGCCAATCAGCTGGCGGCAGCACCCTGGCAACACAATTGGAAAAATACCGGCACTCGCCAGACGGCCTGACCGTGTCCGGCGCCGAGAAGATCCGCCAGATGATTTCCGCCAGCGTGCGCGCCTATCAGGGCGGGCCGGAAACGTTGCCGGCGCGGCAGAACATCATTCGCGATTACCTCAACAGCGTGCCGCTCTCGGCGGTGCCGGGGCACGGCGAAGTACACGGCATGGCTGAAGGCTTGCGGGTCTGGTATGGCGCGGACTTCAATACGGCCAACGCCACGCTCGCCAGTACCGCGACCGATCCGCAGACTATGGCGGCAAAGGGTCTGGCACTGCGCGAAATGCTTTCGCTGATGATCGCTCAGCGTCGCCCTTCGCATTACCTGAGCAAGGGCCGCGAAGAACTGGTCAATCTCACCGACAGTCATCTGCGCGTGCTCAAACAGAACAGCGTGATCGACGCGGCGCTGGCCGATGCCGCACTCGCGAGCAAGATCAGCTATCGCGACTGGCAGACGCAACCGACCATTCAGCCGATCGAAACCAACAAGGGCATCAGTGCCGCGCGCAGCCGCCTGGCGTCGATGCTCAACCGTCCGCTGTACGACCTCGACCGTCTCGACCTGTCGGCCACCAGCACCCTGCAAGGTGAACTGCAAACCCAGGCCACGGCCTATCTGAAAAAACTTGCAGACCCGACCTACGCCGCAGAAGTCGGCCTGATGGGCGAACGTCTATTGACCCCCACCAGCACCACTCAAGTGCGCTACAGCTTCACCCTGTTCGAACTGACGCCGGATGGCTCGCGCGTACGGGTGCAGACCGACAGCACCGACCAGCCATTCGACATCAACGAGGGCAGCAAACTCGAACTCGGCTCCACCGCAAAAATGCGCGTGATGACCACTTACCTGCAGATCATCGCCGAGTTGCACGAGAAGTACGCCGGCATGAGCGTGCCGGAATTGAAGAAAGTCGAGGTGCCGGATCAGGATCGCCTGAGCCGGTGGGTGATCGATTATCTGGTGCAAAACAAGGATCGCAACCTGTCGACACTGCTTGGTGCGGCGCTGGACCGTAAATATTCGGCCAGCCCCGGCGAGGCGTTTTTTACCGGCGGTGGCCTGCACACCTTCAATAACTTTCGCAAAGAGGACAACGGACGTATCCCGACCCTGCGCGACGCGTTGCGCGAATCAATCAATCTGCCGTTCATTCGCCTGATGCGTGATCTGGTGCGCTACACCACCTACTCCGGCCCCAACAACAGCGCCGAGTTGCTCAAGGACGATCGCGACCCACGGCGTCAGGAATACCTCGCCTCGTTCGCCGACCGCGAGGGCACATCGTTCCTGCTCAAGTTCTGGAAAAAATACCGCAACAAAGATACCCGGGCGCGCCTGGAAACCTTCCTCGACAGCATGCGTCCGACGCCGATCCGCATGGCGGCGGTGCACCGTTATCTATTGCCGGATGCCAGCCAGCAAGACTTCAACACCTTCGTGCGCTCGCATCTCAAGGGCGCCAAGCTGACGGAGAAACTCACCGATGAACGCCTTGAACGGCTTTATCTCGCCTACGGCCCCGGCAGTTTCGATTTGCCTGATCAGGGTTTCATCGCCAAGGTGCATCCGCTGGACCTGTGGCTGATCGGCTACCTGCTCAATCACCCCGACGCGACTTTCAAGGACATCGTCAAGGCCAGCCAGTTCGAGCGTCAGGAAGTCTACAGCTGGCTGTTCAAGAGCAAGCACAAAGGCGCGCGCGACAGCCGCATTCGCACCATGCTTGAAATCCAGGCGTTCCTCGACATTCATCAGCGCTGGCAGCAAGTCGGCTACCCCTTCGATCACCTGGTGCCGTCACTCGCCACCGCCATTGGCAGCTCCGGCGATCGCCCTGCCGCGCTGGCCGAGCTGATCGGTACAATCCTCAACGACGGCGTGCGCATGCCGACCCTGCGCATCGACAGCCTGCACTTTGCCGCCGATACACCGTATGAAACGCAGTTGGTCAACGACCCGCATGTGGGCAAACGGGTAATGCCATCGGAAGTGGCGACGGCCATGCGTGAGGCGCTGTCGCAAGTGGTCGACTCAGGCACCGCCAAACGTGTTTCCGGCAGTTTCAAACTGACCGATGGCAGCCCGCTGATCATGGGCGGAAAAACCGGTACCGGCGATAACCGCATAGAGGCAATCGGCTCCGGCGGGCGGATCCTCAGTTCGAAGTCGATCAACCGCACGGCAACGTTTGTGTTCTACATCGGCGATCACCATTTCGGCACGCTCACCGCGTTCGTGCCGGGGCGCTCGGCGGAGAACTTCAAGTTCACCTCGGCACTGCCAGTGCAGGTACTCAAGGGTATGGCGCCGATTCTGATGCCGTATCTGCAACCCGGCAGCGATTCGCAATGCAATCCTGCGCAAGCCCCCTCAGTTGCGGCCGCGAGCTCAGCAAGGCCTGATCAACAATGAACCATCGAGGGTAGTAAATATGTATTTTCAACATTTCAATATTCAATGAATCCTCCGTTAACCCGGCGCTTGAACAGCAGGCTTTTAAACTAATCATTCTGTGCATTGAACGTTAGGCTGATAATTCCTGACTTATTCAAGGCCACAACAATGAGCGCAACATCTATATATAAAGGGCAACATTACGACTTAATTAAATCGCATATTGATCCAGTGTTCAGCGACATGCAGTTGCATCGTGTGCACGCGTTGAAAAACATGCGTCCTGACCGGCAAACATGGATGACGCAGGCGCCGGCCCGTGAGCTGCACCGGCTGTCCGCCGACAATCGTAAAGCCTGGGCGGCGCAGAACAGGATCGACCGTTTGCTCGGGCGTCTCAAGGACGTGTACGCCTTCGCCGAGCCATTGTTGAAAGCCAGACTGCTTGAACGGTTCAATATCGACGTTGACGTAAAGAACACTTATGCACGGCTGTACTCTTCCGAAAAAACCCCGTGGTACGCCATCGATATAAACAAGGGTTCCAAAGCCAGAACCGTGTCCCTGATCGATGCAGCGCTGCATAACTTCGCCAGCGACGAAACTTATCAAACTTATTCAACTTTCATCAGCAAAACCGATCCCGCCCGAGATTTGTTCGATGTTTCGCCGATCAATAAAAAGATCAGCGTAAGCCAGTTCCAGACCTTGTGCCGGGAACTCGACATTGGCGCACAGTACAAGGCCCATCTCGAGACGCTGTTGCTTGATCGCGAGCCGGTGGCCGAAACCTATTTACGCACCCGCGTGCAGCAGAGCCAACAGGCCGCGTTGAAAGCGGCTGCACACATGGCGCAGATCAAAAAAGACATCGGCCACAGTGCCTACGCGCTGATTCGCGAGCTGCTTCTGGGGCGGCAGAACCTGATGCTGGATGGCCAGCCAATGCTGGTCTGCGACCTGGGCATGATGGACCTGACCTTCACCGGCATCCTGATCATTCGCCCGGATCCGGCGCAGCCACAACGCTCGGCGAACATGATCGCCTATGTGCCGCACGACCCCGAACATCCGCTCAAGGAATACCCGTCCACCCTGGATTTCATGAAGGAGTTGAGTCGCCAATTGCGCGCCAACAAAACCCTGCCATCGACCGGCATCAACTACCGGCAGTTCTTCAGCCAATTCGTCGACCATGAACAGCGCGGACACTTTTTTGCCGGGCTTGAACAGCGCCTGACCTACGTCAAATGGTATCCAAAGGAGACGGCGGACTCGCGCCCGTCATGGCGCGAAACGCCGGTGGAGAAACCGCAACTGCAATTCAGCGCCCCGGCGATCACTACGCCGCTGTGGACGTATCTGTACCAGCAGCGGCTCAACAAGATTCTCAATGACGCCCGCGGCATCTCCGTGTCGACGGCGGATGCCGACAGCAAATCGCGCTGGGCGTGGTGGAAAAATCTCTTGAAGATCGCCGAGGATATTTTCAATGCGGCGCTGCTGGTACTGACCCCGTTCGTGCCGGGGCTGGGTGAGTTGATGCTGGTCTACACCGCGTTTCAGCTGACCGAAGAGGTGGTCGAGGGCGCAGTTGATCTCGCGCAAGAGCGTTGGACGGAACTGGCGGAGCACGTGGTCGGGGTGGTGACTGACGTGATTCAGCTGGCGGCATTCGGTGCCGGCGCCGCGATCGGCAACGCGTTCCGCCTGAAAATCTCGGCGTTTGTCGAAGGCCTGCAACCGGTGCCGTCGCTCGATAACAAAACCCGGTTGTGGCACCCGGATATCACGCCTTATGCACAAGCGGATCTGGCGCTACCTGACACATCAAAGCCCGACGCCAAGGGTCTGCATCAGTACGCCGGCAAAACCGTGCTGCCGCTGGAGGGCAAGCATTACGAGGTGGAATACGACCGCGACAGCGGCCGCCATCGTATTCAGCACCCTTCCCGCCCACAAGCCTACGCGCCGCAACTGCGCCACAACGAGCGTGGTGCGTGGGTGCACGAAGGGGAAAAACCACAGGATTGGGACGGCCCGGTGCTGATGCGCCGCCTCGGTCACACGGTGGATGCTTATACCGACAACCAATTGGAGGATCTGCGAAGCATCAGCGGGACACCTCACGATTGTCTGCGCAGGATGTACCTCGAAAACGCTGCACCACCGCCCTTGCTGGCCGACACTCTGGCGCGCTTCAAAACCTGGGATGAGACGCGCAACCTCAGCCAACTGATTCGTAACGGCCAGCCGCTGGAGCCGACAGCGTACTGGTTCGAACGCATGGTGCCGGACATGCCCGGCTGGCCCGCCGACATGGCGCTCAAGGTGTTCGAGGATGCCCGATTGAGCGGGGTCTTTCGCAAATACGGTAATCCGCAAGCCAGCGATGCGCAGACGCTGAGCATCAGTCTGGCAGACATTCTGGCCGGCAAACTGGCGCAGCGAATGGTCGAGTTTCTCGACGATGGCGAGATGTCCAGGTTGCTCGGCAGCGAGTATCCGCCAGAGCAGCGCGCCCAGGCCTTGCGCAACCAACTGGCGCTCGCCGTCGAGACGCGCACGCCGGAGATCTTCGCCTACCAGAACCGACTCAGAGATCACACCGCTGACGCGCGGGTGCAATTGCTGCAACAGCAGTTCCCGCAGTTGCCCGCGCCAGTCGCCGAAACCTTGCTGACTACCGCATCGCCCGCCGAACAGAAAATCATCCTCGAGCAACAGCGCATACCGCTGCGCATAAGAGATCAGGCGCGTGAGAGCGCGTTTGAAGTCAGCACCGCGCGTGCCAGTGAAGGATTGTATGAGCCGGCGTTGCGGGTGCCTGACTCCGAACGAATGATCCTCAACGCACTACGCTTGCACGCCGACGCTTTCGCCGATTTGCGCATTGAAGTGCGCGACCTGTTTTATGACGGAACATTGCGTTGCAGCGCCGGCAGTGAAGACGCCGCGACGATCCGGGTGCTGGTCAGGGACGAGCGCGGCCGCTATGCAGTGCGTGACCGTCAAGACAATCAACTGCACGCGGCCGGTGACTTGTATGAGGCAGTTTTGCTCGCGTTACCGCAAGGCAAGCGCGTCGCACTGGGCTACCGCCCCGGTCAGGGGCAGCTCTTCAGACAATGGGTGATCGTCAAGACCGGGACACCGGCCGAGCGCAGGACATTGCTTGCCCGCTCGCCCATTCGTCCGGTGGTACCGCGGCAAACCGAGTTGCTGATGCGCGGCCCGGCGTTTTCCCGGAACGCCCTCACCGTCGAAGACAAAGTCAGGAATCTTTATCCGCATTTGAACGAGGCCGAGGTCTCGGCATTCGGTCGGTCATTGGCAGGCAACGGCGATGCCCATGTGCAAATCCAGCGCCTTGAGCAAGAGCTGAAGACGCTCAAGCAAAAACTCGCAGACTGGCGCCAGAGCTATCTGAGCGGCTGGGATGCCGAGTATCCCGATCCGCACCGCGCCCGCGCCTGGTGGGACTATCAACATAACGGTGGGCGCTTCGTTGCCGACCGGTTGCTGGCGTGTTTCGAAAGAACCAGTGAAGTGTTTGGCGAACGCAGCATCAGTGCGCAACAAGGCTATACCCTCGATCTTTCCACCGAGCTCCTGCGCCCCGATCTTGAACGCTGGTGGCGGGAAATACCTGAGGGGCTCAAACCGTGGATCGATCAGGTCACGACCTTGAACCTCGACAGAGCCTGGTTCTTCCCGGCGGCAGACGGACTGCTCAGCGACTTTGCGCATCTGCGTCAGTTCAGTGCCCGCGGCTGCGGGCTGACCGAACTGCCGGAAAACGTCGGCAAAATGCGCCTGCTGGAAACCCTGCGGCTCAACGAAAACCAGATTCGACTGACGCCGCCGGCCATCGAACAACTACGCGACATGACGCACATGGAAACCCTGCGACTGGACAATAACCCCCTGGGTGTTGCGCCGAACATCGAGCGCATGCCGCGGCTCAAAGTGCTGAGTCTGATCGACACCGGCATTGATAGCTGGCCTGCGGGACTGTTCAACAAGGCCCGTCCCCGAGGGTTCTTTCTTGACCTTGGGTCGAACCCGATCAGGCACATCCCCGACGTGCCTTTGGGTTCCGACGACGCGTGGCTGATTGCCCGCACCCGCGTACATGCAGAAATGCTGACGGACAGCGTTCGCACTACTTACGAGCAATACCGCGTTTCGGTGGGCATGCCCCCGCGCCTGTCCTACTCGCCAGCCGCCGGTAATTTACTCGAACGCTGGCCACTGTTCGTCGACACCACGCTCAGCCACGAAACCGTCGGGATCGGCGCATATCGGCCAGAGGCATGGCACGACCTGGCGCAGGAGCCAGGCTCGGAAGGTTTCTTCAAGGTGCTGGAGGGGCTGACCCGTTCCGCCGACTACGAAGAAGGAGGCAAAGCCAATGATCAACTGACGGACCGGGTCTGGCGCATGATCGGCGCCATGGACATCGATACACCTCTGCGCGAAGAACTGTTGCTGATGTCGACCAACCCTGAAGGCTGCGAGGACGCCGGCGCGCAGCTGTTCAACAACATGGGCGTCAGGGTGCTGGCCTCCGAGGCGCGCCTGTACTCGACCGACCGCGCGGAGCTGGAGCGCAAGCTGGTGACCCTCGCCAAGGGTTCTGCCCGCCTCGGCCAGGTCAGCGAAATCGCGCGCTCCGATATCAAGGCGCGCAGCGGTGATCCGGACGAAGTCGAGGTGCATCTGGCCTACGAAACAGGCATGGCAAAACCGCTCGAATTGCCGTGGCAGTCGGAAGACATGAAGTTTCGCCCCACCGCCGGCGTCAGCGACCAGACGATCGACAACGCCATCCAGACCGTGCTCGAGGCTGAGGCCGGTGACGGTCTGGTCAATCAAATGATCGAACAGCCGTTCTGGGAACAGTACCTGTGCAACAACTGGCCAGGCGAGATGGAAGCCAACAAACGCCTGTACATGGACAAGCTCGATCTGCTCGAGGAGCTCAAATCGGCGCAGGCCAAATGGGCACAATCGGCTGCGCTGCCGCCCACTCAACGCTACCTGCGCAAACAGAGGCTGAGTGAGTTGGCGCAACGCTATCCGATTGCCGAGACAGAGGTTTTCACCGGTGAGGAGATGAGTGCACAAACCTACGAGCGCTTGCTGCGTGAACTGGGTTACAGGGAGAAAGAGCTGCGCAGACAGCTGACTCGCGATGCGATGGCTCGCGCCGGCATCTGACGTCTCGCTCAAGCCGTGCCCCGCCCTGAAGAGACTTTCAGGGCGGATTTTGAATCACTGGCCCGGCGCCTTGGCGTTGAACAGCAACAACACGTTACCGTCGTAATCCCCGGCTTTGTAGCCGCCCAGCGGTTTGATCGGGTTGATTTCCAGCAGCACCCGAGTACCCACAGCAGCGTCGGCGCGGGACACCACTTCGCGCGGAACAGTGTCCTGCCCCAGCACCACACCGTTGAATTTGACGTGCAGCAAGATCTCCTCGCCCGGCTTGCCGTTGGACAACATCGCGGTGCGATCCAGGCGTGCTTCGATGGCGCTGGAGTCGTGGCGTACGTCGAAGTATTTGCGCAGCCCGCCCATGGTTCCCGACGGATAATCCCAGTCGAGGCGCTGTGGGCGATGGATCCAGTCGGCCTCTGCCGGAATCACATAAAACGGCCGGCTGGGAATGGTCAGCGTGACCTCGAAATTGAGTTCCTCGCGGGCTGCCCAACTCGGCTCCCCGGTCAGAGCGGTGAAAGCCATCAGTGCGGCGACTGCGCATTGCTTGTTCATCATCGATACCTGGCGCGTCATGGGCAGCGGCCTTAGCGGCGCGCCACCTTGAGGTCTTTTTTACTGTCGCCTTCAATCAGCTTGAAGCGATACTCACGGCCCGCTTCTTTATCGAAGGCGAAGGTTTTACCGGCCATGACGTGGTGCTTGGTGGTTGCGCCACAGTCGGTTTCTTTGGTCAATGAACAGCTCTTGAACTCGTCGATCACCAGCACCGTGTTGCCGTTGTTGCGGATTTCGTAGCGCTCTTGCGTGTCGCTGATGGCCGTGTCGAAACGCGCATCCCTGGGCCGTACAAAAAAAATGGTGCCGAAGCCGGTCATCACGTTGACCCCGGCCGACAGCGATTTCTTGTACTCCTCACGGTCCTCCTGAGAGACCACGAATTCGTCTTCCTTCTCCGGCACTACCGGCACGAAGCGCACCCGAAAATAGCGTTCGCGGTCACGCTCGCCCATGTACAGCAAGCGCGTGCCCTGCATGCCCTGCGCCGGCACGATCAGCCGGGCAGGACTGGCCATGACGCCATTGCGCGAAGCACCGTCGGCAGCGTTTTGCACCGGGATTTCCTGGGCTTTGCCGTCGGCGTCGTAGACGATCTCCAGCACGTTGATTTTGACGAACGCGGTGCTGTCGCCGCTATTGAAGACGCGTTTGAGATAGGTGCTCTTGTCACCGTCGAGATAGTCGTACACCGTGCCGACATTGATCTGCGGCCCGGCATTGGCCGCCATGCAAAACACTCCGGACAGCACCAGCAAACACGCACGTGTCATGGTCTTCAACCTCGTAAAAAAGAAACAATGATCCAGCCCGGAGATTCAGACTTCCGAATCGAAAATGATCGTGACGTTGCCCCACAGCGTGCCGTTCATGCCGGGTTTGAGCAGCGACTCAATCCACCGCGAGGGCATCTGAAAACGCAAAGTGCCCGGTTTGCGATCGACGTAACGCGAGGGTTCGAACGGCCCGATCCAAAGATTGTGATTCAGCGTGCCGGACCAACCGTCAGCATTACCGGGGCCGACAATGCCTTTGGGCACAGTGAGCCGAACCTGAAACTTGGAAAAACCCACCTGATTGTTGCCGATATCGCATTCGTTACCGCCGTGCGAACTGCAGAGCATCATCACCTTGAAGCGCGAAGACGCCGACAGGTAGAACAATTGGTCGCGGTAGATCTCGGTCGGCATGCGCCCACCGTCGATCCAGCGTTGCCAGCCGCCTACTGGCTCCATCGCGACTTTGTCGCCACCGGGTGGCAGGTCGACTTTCAGGGTGTGCTGCACGTCGAGCACGAAGTCCAGGGTCAGGTTGCCGTCGTCCGGCACCATCATCGAGCCCATCTGAAAATCGCCATTGGGCCCGATGGTGTAAGAGATCGAGCCGGTGTACAGCCCGGAGGACATGCTCAGCGGATTCGGGGTGCGTAATTCATAGGCAAAGTCGATGCCGTCGAACGACATCCTCGGGATTCGATAGGCCGCCATTTTGGAACACGAGGTTTCCATCGGAGTTTTCCAGAAAAACCGGTAGGTGTAGTCGGTGACATAGCCGACACCGCTGTACCGACATGGCGCGGGCGCATAGTTCCACCTGTCGTTAGTCCAGAGCTTTTGATGTGCTTCGACATTGTCCGACGCCCCTCCAACCAGAATGGCGGCCTTCTGGCTCAGAACATATTTGGACCCGATACCCGTGATGCGTACCTCTACGGTCTCTTCTTCACGGGTGTCCTGATTGATCACGGTCAATCGCCGCCAATTCGCCGGCACCTTCAACGCCACAGTCTCATCGGACGTACCCGGGACGATCTCGCGGCTGGAATCGAAGCGCGTCGGTAACTGAATGCTGAACATGCCGAGGCTGGTGCACTCAGCCGGATTGATCGTGCAATAGCCGCTATTGGGCGTCTGGTTGACGAATACGTTCTTGTTCGGTTGCGAGGGATCCGGCTGAAAACGAGCGCGGATCTCCTGATTGAAAGCCTGCGCCGCCGGCATGCTCAGTAGCGCAAACAAGCCCAGACAAAAGCTCAACTTCTTCATGCTCAACCCGCCTTCTGATCGGTAAAGGTCGCATCCGCCAGGGTGTCCGGCGTGCAGCGCAGATCCCCGATCATCAACACATTGTTTTCGCTGCGGTGCTGATTCGCGTCGAGGCGGAACTGGCACAGCAAACGGTTATCCTGGCGCACCTCGAGGGTCGGCGAGCCGGCGTTCATTTCCATCGAGAAGAAGCCGTCGACCTCGGTCACCCCGCGACTGGCGTGATTGATCACGTGGTGGCCTTTGAGCGGCTGGCCCTGCTCGTTGACCAGCCGACCGAGCACGGTCAGGGTTTTCATCACGCGGATCTTGCGATAATCGACGCCGCCCTTGTTCAGGTGATAGCGCGTACGCGCCGGTTCGATGGTGGCCGCCGGTACGTGGTTGCCCTCGAAATCGAAGCTCACCGAGCTGTTCTGATACGCGGTGATCGGGATGAAATTGCGCCCCGGTTTCAACGCGGCGGTGCCACCGCTGAAGTCGTCGGCGCGCAGGGCGATGCCGTCGATATCCGACTCGACATCAACGATCATCCCGGCGCCGCGCATCTCGTACTGGCTGGTCATGAGCATCTGCTGGCCGCCGACCACCAGCGTGGTGTCGACGTTGAGGCCACCGGTGAGATTTCCGTTATAGGACGAACGCTGGACGAAGCCGTCGCCATTGATCGCGTCGGTGCGAAAGTTCGCCAGGCTGGACATGCCCAGGCCATAGGTGTCGGTCAATGCCGTCACCGAGACGTTTTGCAGGACGTGATCCTTGAAATCCTTGCGCCAGCCGAGCGAAGCATTGTTGTCGCGACCGCCATCACGATCGGTACGCGAGCCGATGCTGCCGGTGAGTTGCTGGCCGGGGGCGCCCAACGCGAGGTTGATGCTCAGATCGACCCCGCGATTGCGTGCATCGCCACTGCTGTAACTGCCCGGCCGGTCGAACAGCGACAGACGCCAGTTGGCGTCGCTGCCGAATAATTGCGTGCGTTGGGTCCAGCCCAGATCGACGCCCATACCTTCAACATTGCCCTCGCTGTGCGAGACCCGGGCGTTGAGCGAATTCTTGCTGTTGATCCGGTGATTGAGCGCCAGCGATGAATTGCTGGTTTCGCCGATGAACACATTGCGCTGACGGATCCGTGTGCCGTCGGGCAGGGTTTCATATTGGTCGGTGGTGTCGAGCCAGCTGCGGTTGTGGCTGATCACCAGACTGCCGGAACCGTAGTTGTACAGGCTCTGCAGATCCAGCCCGGTGCCGTGATCCTCGGTTTGGTAAACGTTGGCATACAGGCTGATTTGGTTGGCCAGCGTCCAGTCGATAGAGGTGCCGTATTGCAGCTTTTCGCGAATCTGCCGCGCCGATAATCCGAGGATTACTCGCGGGTGCATCAGGTAATTCAGTGACGCGCCAGCGGTGGCGCTGCCGCTGGCCTGCTGATCCCAGTTGCTCAGCAGTTTCTGTTCTTCGCCAGCGAACAGGTTGTAGCGCCAGCGTTCGTCGAGGTTGCGCCAGTTGTTGGGCTTGTACACCAGCTCCTGGGTCGAGGAAGTGATCTGGCCGTCCTCGATCAAACGCACTTCGACTTCATAGATGCCGCCGGGCAACGGGCGGGTGTCGAGGGTCTGCAAACCGGCGGGTACTGACTGGGTATTGATCAACAGCCCATCGCGCCAGATCTCCACCGAGCCCTGGCGGTTGGACGTGACATAGATGGGATAAACGCTGGGCATCGCGTTGTTGATCGCCAGACTGTCGGAGCTGCCGTACATCACGCCGACGGCGGTGTCGGGGCTGGTGCCGAACGTGCGCGGCTGGCGCGTCAGCCCTTCGGAATTGGGTGTGAAATAGCCCAGACGCAAGAAATTGCCTTGCAGTTCGCGCTGGGTATAAAGCTCATGGATGGCGTGGTAGAGCTTGTCGTCCGGGCCGCCGAGACGGGCCATCTGCATGTTGAAGGTCTGGCTCCAGTTGCCGAGGCTGCCGCTGGCTTCGAGACCGAAGCGCCCGCCCAGATCCTGATCCTGACCGCCATTCAGATTGAGTTGATTGCGCACCATCAGGCCGCTGCTGCCGCCAATCGGCTGGTCGTGGTAACGCTTGATTTCGAGGTCGCGTTCGGCGTTCTCGGTCAGAATCGAAAGCAGTGAGTTTTGCAGGTTGTAATGCACCGCCAATACCTGATCCGGGCATGCACCGCTGCACGCTCCGAGCGGCACGCCGGGCTTGAGATAGGCCGCCCATTTTTCACGCTCGGCGGGGGTGTAGCGGTTCTCACTGGTGTCGGTAAATTCGAGCAGGGTGACGCGATCATCACGGGACAAAACCACCATGGCTTCACCCAGCATTTGCTGGTCGAGTTCGACCCGCACGGCCAGCGGCACGTCGAAGAAGTGCTCCTCGAAATCCGCCGGCAAACCTTTGGCCTGCGCCAACAGACTGCGCGGTGTGGTGCCGGCGGGTTCGGAAGCTGCCGCTGCGCTGGCACAAAACAACAGCGCAAGCGCAGCCGCGATGGATGTCATCGGGAACATGAACTCTTACTCTGATTTACAAACACGTTGAAATCCGGCGGAACAGACGGGGAAGATATGTTCCGCCGGGGAACGCCACTTGTTTAAGTTGGCGTTTAACGCCTGATCAATCGATCAAGGTGTCACGGCATCAAAGATCATTGCCACCGAACCGGTGTAATCGCCCGGTTTAAAAGAACTGCCCAGCGCCTTGATGTTCAAAGGTGCGCGGTAGTTCACATCGGAGTCGGCCTCATCCACCACCAGTTTCGGTGTCAGGTCCAGTACCTTGTTGTTGAACGAAACTTGCAGGTCGATGGATTCAGAACCCGCGATCAGTTTCGGCAGGCTTTCCAGGCTGGCGTGAACCGAACCATTGTTATTGCGCACATCGAAGAAGCCGTTGACTTCGCGCAGCTTGCCAGTGGTCGGCTGAAAGCTCATGTCCTGGTCCTTGTTGACCAGATCCGGGTCGGTCGGCACTACGTAGAAACCGTCGGTAGGTACGTGCGCGACGAGGCTGATGGAGTGACGGGCTTCACCGGCAGCGAAGACCATGGACGAACTCAGAGCCAGAACAGCCAGGGACGCAGTGATTGCAGTTTTCTTGAACATCGGTCAGTACCTGTGTGCTTTTTTTGGGATCGAAACATTGAAGTTCAAGTAACGCTTGCCGATACCGGCCGAGATACTCGCAAGTTCAACGCCGGGGCATGATCGACTGTTCTCTTCGGAATGTAAGCAGGCAACTTCCCACGAAGTTGTAGTTCAACAGCCTCGCGACTGGAAAGAAAAAACACTGAAAACCGAGAATATCAAAATACGACTGTAATACTTGGACTACGCACAGTTTTCGCTAAAAAACATTACACCAATCCGAACTTTGCCAACCGGCACTTTCATTACTTTTTAGAATATAAACTCAATATTAATAGAGTCATAGCTTTAACTTTCCGGTTATTTTAAATCCATCAAATAAAACTTATGCCGCGAGGATTGCCGTGGGCCAGAGCTCGGCGGCCGCTCGTCGGCTGTCCGGCAAAAACGCCTTGCACAACGCAAAAGATATATCTTAAGTTGTATCTAAACACGACGAGAGAAGACAGAAAATGAGAGACCATCATTCCCCCCACAGAGAGCACGGCGATGGCCGCGACGGCTTTGAAAAGCGCCCGGGCCGCGAGCGCGGCGGTCGCGGTCCACGGGTATTCGCCCCCGGTGATCTGAAATTGCTGCTGCTGGCGCTGATCGCCGAACAGCCGTGCCACGGCTACGACCTGATCCGCCAGATCGAAGGCATGTTCGACGGTGCCTACAGCCCCAGCCCCGGCGTGATCTACCCGACCCTGACCTTTCTGGAAGAAAGCGAAATGATCTCGGGCGACGCCGAGGGCGGCAAAAAACGCTATGCCGTGACTGACGCCGGTCGCCAGTCCCTCAGCGAACAAGCCGTGGCCCTCGACGGCGTACGCATGCGCATCGATGTGAGCAAGCGCTCATTGCGCGGCCACGACCGGCCGCCGGAAATCCACGAAGCGGTGCACAACTTGCGCCACGCCTTGCAGATGCACCATGGACGCTGGAGCGCCGAAGAAATCCTGCGCGTGCGTGACCTGCTCAACGACACCGCCAAAGCCATCGTCGACGGCCCCGCCGTACAACCTGCCCCGGAGCAAGCCGAATGACCGCAGTCGATACACAATCCATTCACCGTGTGATGCACGAAATCAAACGCCGTCGGCTCGAAGTATTGCGCGTGGTCGATCTGACCCCGCGCATGCGCCGCATCACTTTGGGCGGGCCTGAGTTGGCCGGATTCATCAGCCTCGGCACTGACGATCACGTCAAACTGCTGTTTCCGCAGAACGCCGAACAAAGCGCTGCACTGGAGAATCTGGTGCTCGGCGCTGGCAAGACTGACGCGCCAATGCCCGAGATGCGCGACTACACCCCGCGCCGCTATGACCTCGACACACTTGAGCTGGATATCGATTTCGTTCTGCACGGCGATGGCCCTGCTTCGACCTGGGCGGAACAGGCCAAACCCGGGCAGTTCCTGCACATCGGCGGGCCGCGCGGTTCGATGATCGTCCCGGACATCTTCGACAGCTATCTGCTGATCGGCGACGAAACCGCCCTGCCCGCCATCGCGCGCCGTCTCGAAGGTCTGGCGTCCAATCGCAAGGCGCTGGTGGTAATCGAAGTGGCGAATGGCGGTGAGCAGCAAGTGCTGGAGAGTGCGGCGCAGGTCAATGTGATCTGGGTGCTGCGCGATGGTGGCAAGGACAACTTGCTGGCCACTGTGAAGCAGTTGCAGGTGCCCAAGGGCAATCTGTATGCGTGGGTCGCGACCGAGAGCAAAGTCTCGCGGCAGATCCGCCGGGTGCTGCTGGATGAGCATGGCCTGGACGAGCAATTCGTCAAAGCCGCAGGCTACTGGCGCGCTGAGGGTTCTGAAGAAGAGTAACTGCGCACATTTGTGGCGAGGGAGCTTGCTCCCGCTGGGCTGCGCAGCAGCCCCTGATCCTGCCGACTCGTTATGTCAGGTAAACGCAATCGCTGGGTTTACGACTGCTGCGCAGCCGAGCGGGAGCAAGCTCCCTCGCCACAGGGGCTGACTTTGTTCAGTCTGGATGCCAGCGGTCGAGGCCGATGACGATCAGTGCAATCAGCACAAACCCCACCAATATCCCCCCGGCATTGATAAACACCTGTGGATAACCCAACTGCGCCACGTCTATGAACGGATACGCATACGCCCCGAGCAAATGCCCGCGCAGCAGCGCATAGGCGAAGTACACCAGCGGATAGATCAGCCACAGCGGCAGATGCTTCAGGCGCAACGTGCCTTTCGGAACACAAAACCACCAATATGTCAGGAACAGCAGCGGCATCACGTCATGCAGCAATTCGTCGGCGATAAACTGCCAGCCTTCCGGGTGCCACAAATGTCGCAGCAAAACGCTGTACGCAACGCCGACCACGGTGATGCTCACGGCAATCCCGCTACTCACCCATGGCTGCAAAAACCAGCGCCGCGCAGCCGAATCTCGATCCGTCACTGCACAAGTCAGCACCACCGCCACCAGCGTGTTGGTCAACACCGTGAAGTAGCTGAAAAAACTCACCAGCCCGCCCAGCAGACTGGCGTCGACACTCAATCGAGCGAAAAAAATCAGATACAGCTGAATGCTCAGCCCCGCCCAACCAAGCGTGGCGGCCGAGGTAATCAGACGTCGCCGCAATACGGCGGTCATCTCAGAGCGGGCGCTTGGTGCGCATCAGCTTCACGTACAGACGCTCGACCTTCTCCCGCGCCCACGGGGTCTTGCGCAAAAAGGTCAGGCTCGACTTGATGCTCGGATCGCTCTTGAAGCAACGGATGTCGACACGCTCGGCCAGCCCCGACCATTCGTAGTGGGTCACGAGTGCATTGAGGATCTGTTCGAGGGTTACGCCGTGCAGCGGATCGGGGTTGTGGTCGTTCATGCCAGGCCTTTGGGCGAATTGAAACTGCAGAAGCCGCGCACCTTAGCCGAGGGCATCGGCAGGTGGAAGGCCTAGCGTTAAATGTAGGTCAACCGACGAAGATCGCAGCCTTGCGCGGGACCCGCAATGCGCTGTATTGCCGCACTGTTACAGAATCCGAAAGGCTGCATGTCTGCAAAAGCGCTTTGTCTTTTTGTTACAGATCATTATCCTGCCGGCCTTCTGCTGAATCGCTTCATTGCCTGCGACAAATCGTAGCGGCCAGCCCATCCCCAAAAAAAGATCAAGAAAGACCTATTTATGCCCGATTTTCCGCTTTTCCGAGACAGCGCTATCTTAACCCTGCGCGTGATCGGCGGCTGCACCGCCCTTGGCCTCGCCACGTGCGCGCAAGCCGCCCCGGCCTTCGACAGTGAATCACCGTGGATGCTCGGTGACTGGAACGGCACGCGCAGCGAACTCTCGGCAAAAGGCATCGACTTCAAACTCGATTACACCGGCGAAATGGGCAGCAATTTGCACGGCGGCTATGACCACGACCGCACGGCGCGTTACAGCGATCAATGGGGTCTGGGCACGCATCTGGACCTGCAAAAACTCCTCGGCTGGAGCGATGCAGAGTTTCAACTGACCGTGACCAAACGCAGCGGCAACAACATCAGCAACGACCGCATCAATGACCCGCGCGTCGGTGGCTTCACCTCGGCCCAGGAAGTCTGGGGCCGTGGCCAGACCACGCGCCTGACGCAGATGTGGTATCAGCAGAAATTCTTCGACCAGAAGCTCGACATCAAAGTCGGCCGTTTTGGCGAAGGCGAAGACTTCAATACCTTCCCGTGCGATTTCCAGAACCTTGCATTCTGCGGCTCGCAGGTCGGCAACTGGGTCGGCGGCATCTGGTACAACTGGCCGGTCAGCCAATGGGCAATGCGCGTCAAATATCACCTGACGCCGGAGCTGTACGCACAGGTCGGCGCGTATGAGCAGAACCCGTCGAACCTCGATCGCGGCAACGGCTTCAAGCTCAGCGGCAGCGGCACCCAGGGCGCAATTCTGCCGATCGAGCTGGTGTGGACGCCGAAACTCAACGGCCTGCCGGGCGAATACCGCGCCGGCTACTACTACAGCAATGCCAAGGCAAGCGACGCCTATAAAGACCGCAACGGTCAGCCGGCGGCCCTGAGCGGCGAAGCCTACCGCAGCGCTTCGAGCAAGCACGGCGTGTGGCTCGGCGTGCAGCAGCAGATCACCAGCGTTGCCAGCGATAACTCGCGTGGTTTGAGCGTGTTCGCCAACGGCACGATGCACGACAAGAAGACCAACGCCATCGACAACTACGTGCAGGCCGGTATCACCTACAAAGGCCCGTTCGATGCCCGCACCAAAGACGACATCGGCTTCGCCCTGGCCCGCGTGCACGTCAACCCGGCCTTCCGCAAAAACGCCGAAGCGACCAATCAGGCCCGCGCTGTTTACGACTACGACGATCCCTCGTTCCTGCCGCCGCAAGACACCGAATACAGCGCCGAACTCTATTACGGCGTGCACGTCACCAATTGGCTGACGGTGCGCCCGAACCTGCAATACATCCGCCATCCGGGTGGCGTGGACAAAGTCGATGACGCGCTGATCGGCGGGATCAAGATCCAGTCTTCGTTCTAAAGATTTCGTTAGCTACACAAGTTTTATCTGAACCATGCCCGCGCCGGATCGTCATCTACAGTGACTACAGCGCGGGACTACTTGAAACGTCACGGAGAACCACACTATGAGCACTGAAGGTGCTTCGAGTCGAAGCCGTCTTCTGCCGAACCTGCTCGGCATTCTGCTTCTGCTAATGGGCCTGGCCATGCTGGCCGGGGGGATCAAGCTGAGCATGCTCGGCGGCTCGCTGTATTACCTGCTGGCCGGTATCGGCATTGCGCTGACCGGCATTCTGTTGCTGATGCGCCGTCGTGCCGCGCTGGGCCTGTACGCCGTGGTGCTGTTCGCCAGCACCGTGTGGGCCTTGTGGGAAGTGGGTCTGGATTGGTGGCAACTGGTGCCGCGTCTGGCCCTGTGGTTCGCCCTCGGTGTGGTCATGCTGCTGCCGTGGTTCCGCCGTCCGCTGCTGACCAATGGCCCTGCGCCAATGGGCACCGGCGCTTTGAGCGTGGCTGTGGTTCTGGCCGGCGCCACTGCACTGGCAAGTCAGTTCACCCATCCGGGTGAAACCTTTGGCGAGTTGGGTCGCGACACCGCCGACACCACCAGCGCCGCGCCGCAAATGCCTGATGGCGACTGGCAGGCCTATGGCCGCACCGAATTCGGTGACCGCTACTCGCCGCTGAAGCAGATCACCCCGGCCAACGTCGGCAAACTGCAAGAAGCCTGGCGCATCCAGACCGGCGACCTGCCGACGGCCGATGATCCGGTCGAGCTGACCAACGAAAACACCCCGCTCAAAGCCAACGGCATGCTCTACGCCTGCACGGCTCACAGCAAAGTGCTGGCGCTGGATCCGGACACCGGCAAAGAACTGTGGCGCTTCGACCCACAGATCAAGAGCCCGGTCGGCTTCAAAGGCTTCGCTCACATGACCTGCCGTGGCGTGTCGTACTACGACGAAGCCGCTTACGCGAAAACTGAAAACGCAGCGTCCGCCGTGATCTCCGAGGCTGGCAAAGGCGTCGCTCAAGCTTGCCCGCGTCGTCTGTACCTGCCGACCGCCGATGCACGCCTGATCGCCCTGAACGCCGACACCGGCAAAATCTGCGAAGGCTTCGGCACCAACGGTGTGGTTGACCTGACTCAGGGCATCGGCCCGTTCACCCCGGGTGGCTACTACTCCACCTCGCCAGCCGCGATCACTCGTGATCTGGTGATCATGGGCGGCCACGTTACCGATAACGAATCGACTAACGAGCCGTCCGGCGTGATCCGCGCCTACGACGTGCGCGACGGTCATCTGGTATGGAACTGGGACAGCAACAACCCGGACGCCACCGAGCCTTTGGCCCCGGGCCAGACCTACAGCCGCAACTCGGCGAACATGTGGTCGCTGGCCAGCGTCGATGAAAAACTCGGCATGGTTTATCTGCCACTCGGCAACCAGACCCCAGACCAGTGGGGCGCTGACCGCACCCCGGGCGCCGAGAAATTCAGCGCCGGCCTGGTCGCGCTGGACCTCGCGACCGGTAAAGTGCGCTGGAACTACCAGTTCACCCACCACGACCTGTGGGACATGGACGTCGGTAGCCAGCCAACCCTGCTGGACATGAAAACTGCCGACGGCATCAAACCTGCGCTGATCGCTCCGACCAAACAGGGCAGCCTGTATGTTCTCGACCGTCGTGACGGCACGCCGATCATTCCAATCAAGGAAATCCCGGTTCCGCAAGGCGCCGTGAAAGGCGACCGCACCGCACCGACCCAGGCCCGTTCGGACCTCAACCTGCTGGCCCCGGAACTGACCGAAAAAGCCATGTGGGGCGCGAGCCCGTTCGACCAGATGATGTGCCGCATCCAGTTCAAGGAACTGCGCTACGAAGGTCAGTACACCCCTCCTTCGGAACAGGGCAGCCTGATCTATCCGGGTAACGTCGGCGTCTTCAACTGGGGCGGCGTGTCGGTCGATCCGGTTCGCCAGATACTGTTCACCAGCCCGAACTACATGGCCTTCGTCTCGAAAATGGTGCCGCGCGAAAAAGTCGCCGCCGGCAGCAAACGCGAAAGCGAAACCGCTGGCGTGCAACCCAACACCGGCGCGCCTTACGCGGTGATCATGCACCCGTTCATGTCGCCAATCGGCGTACCGTGCCAGGCCCCGGCCTGGGGCTACGTTGCCGGTATCGACCTGACCACCGGCAAAGTCGTGTGGAAACGCAAAAACGGCACCACCCGCGACAGCTCGCCAATCCCGATCGGCATGAACCTTGGTGTGCCAAGCATGGGCGGCTCGATCGTGACTGCCGGCGGCGTCGGCTTCCTCAGCGGCACGCTCGACCAATACCTGCGCGCCTACGACGTCAACAACGGCAAAGAGCTGTGGAAAGCTCGCCTGCCGGCTGGCGGCCAGGCAACCCCGATGACCTACACCGGCAAAGACGGCAAGCAATACGTGCTGCTCGTAGTCGGCGGTCACGGCTCGCTGGGCACCAAGATGGGTGATTATGTGATTGCGTACAAACTGCCGGAATAAGCTTTAGCGGCGGTAAAAGGAAGGCGACGCCCGCGAGGGTGTCGCCTTTTTTTGTGCTCGATGGTTTTTACACGGGGTGTTTATGTCCTACAGATTAGGGCGTTTGGTGGGAATGTTTCCGACAACCCGCGTCGGTTGTCGCTCGGAAATGCGCTGGGTAGGCTTTGGGGCGTCGCTGCAAATTCAGCGAACGGGCTTGGTCGTCCGGGTTTAGAATGGCGCACTTTATAAGCTTGCTTATGGCGAGCTGTGCGTGGGAGGGCTAACGGCCCTGCCGGGTATCCATTCCCTGGTCGACCAACCTGCGTACGGTTCGCCACCCTACTGCTTGGTCGCAGTGAGCGGCGAACTCCACATCCCGAATGGAGTTCCATCATGAAAAAGCCAACACCGAACCCACCTGAAACCGACGACACCTCGCCCTACGAATCGGCCGATTCAAAGAAATTCCACGACGCCGCCGAACGCGCCCTCGACCACCACTTCAACCCCATCCCAAAAAAATGCCCTGGCCGGCAACCGAGCCAGATGTTTCAGATCGCCCAAGGTATGGACGACGAGAGCCTGTTAGCGCATGCGTGTGAATCGTTGGCTACGGCGAGCGTGATGGCCAGCGATGTTGCGGCCTACGTTGACTCGCCGCAGCGGCATCGGATTCTGGGGATACAGCAAGTGATCATGCTGGCGGAACTGGCGGTGAATCGGGTGTTGGATAATGTCGAGGTTGGTCGGCCTGTGAGGCAGTAGCTGAAATGGTTTGGGGTTGAGGCTGGTACTCAAACACCTTCCAGAGCGGCCCTCACCCTAGCCCTCTCCCAAGGGGAGAGGGGACTGACCGAGGTGTTTGGACAAGGTACGCCGACGTGAGATACCGAGGTGAACGCAGATTTTGAACAGCCCCAAAATGGACTCCCTCTCCCTCGGGAGAGGGCTGGGGTGAGGGGCGAATCCAACACAAAACCCAAAGCCAATCACCACAACCAACAACATCCATCGCCCACCAGCGGCAAAGCCGCCCCACTCAACAGGATGAGCGCAAGCTCGGCTGCAGCTCTTGATCTTGATCCACAGGTCCCGTCGGCAGGCTGAGTGGAGGGGTTCATCCGGGGGGAACATCGAGAGGAGGTGCAGCGCAGCAAACCGGAGGCGATGCCCCGGATGAACCCCGGAGCGAAGGAACCCCGAGCCCCAGCGAGCGGGCCGAACGTTGGGACAAGCCTTTTTTTGCTTACTTTTTTGAGGCGTTTGTCAAAAAAGTGAGTCGCCGTAAGGGCGAAACCCTAAGCAGCCACAACCACAGCAACGGATATGCCCCCAAATCCCTGTCCAAACCCTGAACAAACAAGCAGAAACACACACCCCCATTGAAACCACCCAAACCCTGCCCCATCTAACACCCATATCCAATTGCGCAGGTGCCCCATGAGCGACCAGCAAGAATTCCCCGATAACCCCGCCGACTACACCGAAACCACAGACGACCACATCGAACACCACCCCACTGGCAAAGGCCTGGCCCTCCCCGGCCAGAACCTGCCGGACAAGGTCTACGTCATCCCGATCCACAACCGCCCGTTCTTCCCGGCCCAAGTCCTGCCGGTCATCGTCAACGAAGAACCGTGGGCCGAAACCCTCGAACTGGTGAGCAAATCCGAACACCACTCCCTGGCCCTGTTCTTTATGGACACGCCCCAGGAAGACCCGCGCCACTTCGACACCGGCGCATTGCCCGAGTACGGCACGCTAGTCAAGGTGCACCACGCCAGCCGCGAAAACGGCAAACTGCAATTCGTCGCCCAGGGCCTGAGCCGTGTGCGCATCAAGACCTGGCTCAAACACCATCGCCCGCCGTATCTGGTTGAAGTCGAATACCCGCACCAGCCGACCGAGCCGACCGATGAGGTCAAGGCCTACGGCATGGCGCTGATCAACGCGATCAAGGAACTGCTGCCGCTCAACCCGCTGTACAGCGAAGAACTGAAGAACTACCTCAACCGCTTCAGCCCGAACGATCCGTCGCCGCTGACCGACTTCGCCGCCGCCCTGACCTCCGCCACCGGCCCCGAGCTGCAAGACGTGCTCGACTGCGTGCCGATGCTCAAGCGCATGGAAAAAGTCCTGCCGATGCTGCGCAAGGAAGTCGAAGTCGCGCGTCTGCAAAAAGAAATTTCCGCCGAAGTGAACCGCAAGATCGGCGAGCATCAGCGTGAGTTCTTCCTGAAGGAACAGCTCAAAGTCATTCAGCAAGAACTCGGCCTGACCAAGGACGACCGCAGCGCGGACATCGAACAGTTCCAGCAGCGTCTTGAAGGCAAAGTCCTGCCTGCGCAGGTAAAGAAACGCCTCGACGAAGAAACGCACAAGCTGTCGATCCTCGAAACCGGATCGCCAGAGTACGCGGTCACCCGCAACTACCTCGACTGGGCCACCTCGGTGCCGTGGGGCGTGTACGGCGAGGACAAACTCGACCTCAAGCACGCGCGCAAGGTGCTCGACAAACACCACGCCGGCCTCGACGACATCAAGGATCGCATCCTCGAATTCCTCGCAGTCGGTGCTTATAAAGGTGAGATCAGCGGCTCCATCGTGCTGCTGGTCGGCCCGCCGGGCGTGGGTAAAACCAGCGTCGGCAAATCGATTGCCGAATCCCTCGGCCGGCCGTTCTACCGTTTCAGCCTCGGCGGCATGCGCGACGAAGCCGAGATCAAGGGCCATCGCCGCACCTACATCGGCGCGCAGCCGGGCAAACTGGTGCAGGCGTTGAAAGACGTCGAAGTGATGAACCCGGTGATCATGCTCGACGAGATCGACAAGATGGGCCAGAGCTACCAGGGCGACCCGGCCTCGGCGCTGCTCGAGACGCTGGACCCGGAACAGAACGTCGAATTCCTCGACCACTACCTCGACCTGCGCATGGACTTGTCGAAAGTCCTGTTCGTCTGCACCGCCAACACCCTCGATTCGATCCCCGGCCCGTTGCTCGACCGGATGGAAGTGATTCGCCTGTCGGGCTACATCACCGAAGAAAAAGTCGCCATCGCCAAGCGTCACCTGTGGCCAAAACAGCTGGAAAAGGCCGGCGTATCGAAAGGCAGCCTGAGCATCAGCGACAGCGCCTTGAAAGCTTTGATCGACGGTTATGCGCGTGAAGCCGGGGTGCGTCAGCTGGAAAAACAGCTGGGCAAACTGGTGCGCAAAGCCGTAGTGAAACTGATCGACGAGCCGAAAGCGGTGATCAAGATCGCGCCGAAAGACCTCGAAGCGTCCCTCGGTCATCCGGTGTTCCGCAACGAGCAAGTGTTGTCCGGCACCGGTGTGATCACCGGTCTGGCCTGGACCAGCATGGGCGGCGCAACCTTGCCGATCGAAGCCACACGGATTCATACGTTGAACCGTGGTTTCAAACTCACCGGGCAACTCGGTGATGTGATGAAAGAATCGGCGGAGATCGCCTACAGCTACGTCAGCTCGCATCTGAAGTCATTTGGCGGCGATCCGAAGTTCTTCGACGAAGCCTTCGTCCACCTGCACGTGCCGGAAGGCGCAACCCCGAAAGACGGCCCAAGCGCCGGCGTGACCATGGCCAGTGCCCTGCTCTCGCTTGCGCGTAATCAGGCGCCGAAAAAAGGTGTGGCAATGACTGGCGAACTGACGCTGACCGGGCATGTACTGCCAATTGGCGGGGTGCGCGAGAAGGTGATCGCGGCGCGGCGGCAGAAAATATTCGAGCTGATTTTGCCGGAGCCGAATCGGGGTAACTTCGAGGAACTGCCGGAGTATCTGAAGGAAGGTATTACCGTGCACTTCGCGAAGAAGTTTTCGGATGTGGCGAAGGTGCTGTTCTGACATTGATGTAGTGCACTCACTACCGCTATCGCTGGCAAGTCGAATCGTCGCACCGCAGCTCCCACAGTGGTCGAGGTGTTCACGAAACCTGTGTTCACCACAAAACCCTGTGGGAGCTGGCTTGCCAGCGATGGCGTCAGTTGCAACACCACCCACTCCCGCACTGTCACACTTCGTCTCATCTTCAGTTATGCTCGCCGTTCGTCGTGAACGCCCGGAGCCGCTGACCCTATGTCCCCCACTCGCCTGTTTGTCCCGCTGTCCCTCGCCCTGCTGGCCGCCTGCGCCACGCAACCGAAAACCAACGTGACCGTGGAAAAACAAAGCGAATGCCCGGTGAAACTCACCAACGGGCAAAACCTGATCATTACCCTGCCGAGCAATCCTACCACTGGTTATCGCTGGGCCATTCAAGACTCGGCCGGCGGTGTTTTGCGCGCGCTCAGCCCCGAGGTTTACACCAACCCGGAAGATGCAGGCGTGGTCGGTGCGGCGGGATTGTCCACTTGGCGTTTCCAGGCTTTCGCCCCCGGCACCGGGCGCCTGCGCCTGACCTCGCAACAGCCATGGGCACCGGAAGTGCTGCCGGTGGAAACCTTTGACTGCGCAATCTCGGTGAACTGAGCGTGGGCTGGCTGATCCTGGCGCTGATGGGCGCGGTGACTTTCCTCTATGGCTTGAGCACCCACGCGGCGCTGCTCTGCCTGTTGGTCAAACCGTTGCCAGTGCTGGCGATGCTCGGCTGGCTGCACGATGCACCGCCAAGTGATTACCGCCGCTGGATCAGCCTCGGTCTGATTTTTTCGCTACTCGGTGATGTGTTGCTGGCGTGGCCGGGGGATTTGTTTGTGTTTGGCCTTGGTGCGTTTCTGGTTGCGCATCTGGCGTACCTCAAGGCTTACCTCAGCGACTGCAAACGTCTGGCGCTGTTGCCGCTGATTCTCGCCCTCGGTGTAGGCGCCGTGCTGCTGGGGATTCTGATTTCCAACGGCCTTGGGCCGCTGCTGGTGCCAGTGATCATCTACGGCACAGCCATCAGCGCCATGCTCTGGCGCGCCCTCGCGCGTCTCGGCACTGATGTGCCGAAGCGTTCGGCGTTGCTCGCGGGGGGCGGTGCGCTGGCTTTCGTGTTTTCCGACAGCGTGATCGGCATCGACCGCTTCGCCGCCCCGTTCAACGCAGCGCCGTACGTCATCATCCTCAGCTACTGGCTGGGCCAGTGGGGCATCACCGCCTCCGCGTTCTCCCAAAACAATCGCTAACCCCTGTGGCGAGGGGATTCATCCCCGTCGGGTGGCGAAGCCGCCCCAAAATCTGCAATAGCGGTGAATCAGGCCTACCGCATGCGAAGATTCAGGACTGCTACGCAGCCCAACGGGGATAAATCCCCTCGCCACGTCGGACAACCCAAGCATCCGCGCGCCACTTTGGCTAAAATGCCGGCCTTTCCATTTCCACCGCCGGAATCGCCGTGAGCAAAGAACCCGATCGTATTTTCGCCCAGCCTTTGGCTCAGGTGCCTGACTTCGCCTTCAACGAGGACGTGGTGCGGGTGTTTCCGGACATGATCAAGCGCTCGGTGCCGGGTTACCCGACCATCGTCGAAAACCTCGGCGTGCTCGCGGCGCAATTTGCTCAGCCGAACAGCGTGCTCTACGACCTCGGTTCGTCGCTCGGCGCGGTGACTCAAGCGCTGCGCCGGCATGTGCGTACCGAGGGTTGCCGGGTTATCGCTGTGGATAACTCGGCGGCGATGGTCGAGCGCTGCCGTGAACACCTCAACGGTCAGGATTCGATGTTCCAGGAGTTGCTGCCGGTCGAAGTGATCGAGGGCGATATCCTTGCGCTCGACTTCCAGCCCGCCTCGGTGGTGGCACTGAATTTCACCCTGCAATTCATCGCCCCCGATCAGCGCACCGCGTTGCTTACGCGTATTCGCCAGTCATTGCTGCCCGGCGGCGCATTGATTCTGTCGGAGAAGCTGCGTTTCAACGATGCTGAAGAACACGCGCTGCTCACCGACCTGCACGTCGCGTTCAAGCGCGCCAACGGCTACAGCGATCTGGAAATTGCCCAGAAGCGCAGCGCCATCGAAAACGTCATGAAGCCCGACAGCCTCGAAGAACACCGCGAACGCCTGCTGGCCGCCGGGTTCTCGAAAGTCGTGCCGTGGTTCCAGTGTCTTAACTTTGCCTCGTTGATTGCCTTGCCATGATTGATCTGTCCCCCCTCGCCCGCCGCTTGGCCGGCTCGCCGCTGGCCGAATGGGCCAACACCCTGCAAGCGCAACTCGACAAGAAAATGGAGAAAGGCCACGGCGATCTGGAGCGCTGGCAAAGTGCGCTGGACGCCTTGCCGAAGATCCAGCCGAGCGAAGTCGACCTGCTCAACGGCTTGAAGCTGGACACCGATTGCGACGACGAAACCCGCGCGCAAATGCGTACCGCGCTGATGGGCCTGTCGCCTTGGCGCAAAGGGCCGTTCGATCTATTTGGTGTGCACGTCGACACCGAATGGCGTTCGGACTGGAAGTGGTCGCGGGTCGCGCCGCACTTGGATCTGAAAGGCAAACGCATCCTCGATGTCGGTTGTGGCAACGGCTATTACATGTGGCGCATGCTCGGTGCGGGTGCTGACAGCGTGATCGGGGTCGATCCGAACTGGCTGTTCTTCTGCCAGTTCCAGGCGGTGCAGCGTTATCTGTCAGAGCCGAATGCCTGGCACTTGCCGTTCCCGTTCGAAGACCTGCCGCCGAACATGGAAGGTTTCGACACGGTGTTTTCGATGGGCGTGTTCTATCACCGTCGCTCGCCAATCGAGCATTTGCTGGCGCTGAAGGATTGCCTGGTCAAGGGTGGCGAACTGGTGCTGGAAACCCTGGTGGTCGAAGGCGACAAGCATCAAGTGCTGGTGCCCGAAGATCGCTACGCGCAGATGCGTAATGTGTGGTTCCTGCCGTCGGTGCCGGCGCTGGAATTATGGCTGCGCCGCGCCGGTTTTACCGATATTCGCTGTGTCGACGTGAGTACGACTACGGTCGAGGAACAACGCGGGACGGAGTGGATGAAGTATCAGTCGCTGAGCGATTTTCTTGATCCTGAGGATCACAGCAAAACCGTAGAAGGGCTGCCGGCGCCGATGCGTGCGGTGATTGTCGCGAAGAAGTAACCCGATCTCCCAAAATTCCGCGGTGAGCCCACCCCTCCCCAGCCCTCTCCCGAGGGAGAGGGAGCCGATCTTCAAGCTTTTCAGAACTTGAGTTCGGCTCAAAAATTTCAGGTCGGCGTAACGTCAACATTCACCTCGGTCGGTCCCCTCTCCCCTGGGAGAGGGTTAGGGTGAGGGGCTCTTTGCTCGGCGTGCCCGAAAGAACTCACTGAGCACCGCCCCACACTCCTCCGCCAACACCCCACCTTCATACAACACCCGGTGATTCAAAAAGCCCTGGGTAAAAAACTGCCCCTGGCTCTGCACGATCCCGGCCTTGGGTTCCAGCGCGCCATACACCACCCGCGCAATCCGTGAATGCACAATCAACCCCGCGCACATACTGCACGGCTCCAGCGTGACGTAGAGCGTACTGCCCGGCAGACGATAGTTACTCACAGCCTGCGCCGCCGCACGGATCGCGACCATTTCCGCGTGGGCACTCGGGTCGCTGCCGCTGATCGGGCAGTTGAAGCCGCGCCCGATGATCTCGCCGTCCTGCACCAGCACCGCACCCACCGGCACTTCGCCGAGCGCCGCGCCTTGTGCCGCCAGCACCAACGCTTCGCGCATGAAGTCGCGGTCACGGCTGCGGTCGATGATCGCGGCGGGGCGAATCTGGCGCATCACTTCACCTCGATGGCGGCCATCAGGCCGGTTTCCATGTGGTCGATCACATGGCAGTGGAACATCCAGACACCGGGGTTATCCGCCACCAGCGCCACTTGCGCACGCTCGTTCTTGCCCAACAGATAAGTGTCGGTGAAGTATGGAATGACCTTGTGCCGGTTCGACGCAATCACCTTGAAACTCATGCCGTGCAAGTGGATCGGGTGCTGATACTGGGTCATGTTCTTCAATTCGAAAATATAGCTCTGCCCCAGTTTCAGGCTGGCAATCGGCCGGTCCGCACAGGTCTTGTCAGTGATATCCCAAGCCTTGCCGTTGATCTGCCACAGGCTTGGCGGCCGGCCGTTTTCGACATTCACCGACACCGAGCCGACCCATTCGAAATTGAAGTTGAGTTTCTCGGCCTTCGCCAGATCCGGCTCGGCTACCGGGTTAGCCGGCAGTGCGGGTGGCCATTGCGTCGGCGTCTCGTCGTTGGCCACTGAACGCAATGTGCCCAGACGCACCGGGCCGTTGCGCAGCGACAGTTCTTCACCAGCCGCCGGAGCTTTGATTGCCAGACAAATACGCATGCCGGGGCCGAGCCAATATTCCTTGCCCAATGGGCGCGGTTCGATCGGGTTGCCATCGAGCGCATAGATCTGCGCTTCGACACCCGGAATGTTGATGCGATAAGTCAGGGTGTTATCGAGATTGAGCAAACGCACGCGAGTGATCTGCCCGGCCGGCAGATCGATCACCGGCAGCGGCACGCCGTTGATCGTCGACAACCGCCCCGCCGTACCGCCACGCGCCGCTTCACGCGGAATACTGAACTCGACGAAATTGCCTTGTTCATCAATGTGCCAGTTCTTCAGGCTCAAAGTCTTTTCATACTTGAACCCGGTCGGCTCGCGCTCCTCGACAATCAGCGGCCCGACCAGCCCACGACCGAGCTCTTCACTACTGCTGACGTGCGGGTGATACCAATAGCTGCCAGCGTCCGGCACACGGAATTTGTAGTCGAAGTATTCGCCCGGCAACACCGGCAACTGCGAAACGTACGGCACGCCATCCATCTCCAGCGGCAGACGAATGCCGTGCCAGTGAATGGTGGTCGCAACCGGCAGGTGATTGATGAAACGCACCCGCAGCCACTCGCCCTGACGCACACGCAATTCAGTGCCCGGCGCCGACGGCCCGAACGCCCAGGCCTCAGTCTTGTGCCCCGGCACCAGCTCAACGTCCAGCGGCGCAGCGATCAACTCGTAGTCATGCCCCGCGTCGGCATCGGCCATCTTGCCCAACCAATAACGCGACGCGCCCCCCGCCCCCACGCCAACGACAACAAGACCGGCCAGGCCACCGAGGATTTGGCGACGGGTAAAGGACATGAACTCAACTACCTCACGTATTTGCGGCGGGCCAAGGCCCGCAAAAGGCGAATACGATACACCTGCAATTGGCAAAGCAACAGTGAAGAGGCCGTGACGACGGGACGCAGGGGCATTGTCCGATGAGCGCCACAGATGCAAAAAGCCGTGTGAACTCTCGTTCACACGGCTTCTTTATCCAGCGATCAAACCTTCACGGTTAGCGCAGGATCACTCCCACTCAATCGTCGCCGGAGGCTTGCTCGACACGTCATACGTAACGCGCGAGATGCCTTCGATTTCATTGATGATGCGGCCGCTGACAGTTTCCAGCAGTTCGTAAGGCAGGTGTGCCCAACGCGCGGTCATGAAGTCGATGGTTTCCACGGCACGCAGGGCCACGACCCAGGCGTAACGACGGCCATCGCCTACAACACCAACCGATTTCACTGGCTGGAACACCACGAACGCCTGGCTGACTTTGTGGTACCAGTCGGCTTTGCGCAGTTCTTCGATGAAGATGTGGTCGGCGCGACGCAGCAGGTCGGCGTATTCCTTCTTCACTTCACCGAGGATGCGCACACCGAGGCCCGGTCCCGGGAACGGGTGACGGTAGACCATGTCGTACGGCAGGCCGAGTTCCAGGCCCAGACGACGGACTTCGTCCTTGAACAGTTCGCGCAGTGGCTCGACCAGTTTCAGATTCATCTCTTCCGGCAGGCCACCCACGTTGTGGTGCGACTTGATCACGTGCGCCTTGCCGCTTTTGGCGCCAGCCGACTCGATCACGTCCGGGTAGATGGTGCCCTGCGCGAGGTACTTGATGTTGTCCAGTTTGTTCGACTGGGCATCGAATACGTCGATGAAGGTACGGCCGATGATCTTGCGTTTTTTCTCTGGGTCGGACTCGCCGGCCAGATTGTTCAGGAACTGTTCTTCAGCGTTGGCGCGGATCACCTTGACGCCCATGTTCTCGGCGAACATGGCCATCACTTGCTCGCCTTCGTGCAGACGCAGCAGGCCGTTGTCGACGAAAACGCAGGTCAGCTGATCGCCAATGGCTTTGTGCAGCAGCGCGGCTACCACCGAGGAATCGACACCGCCGGACAGACCCAGCAGCACGTTGTCGGTACCGACCTGTGCGCGAACCTGAGCGATAGCGTCTTCGGCAATCTTCGACGGCGTCCACAGGGCTTCGCAGCCGCAGATGTCGAGGATGAAGCGCGACAGGATGCGACCGCCCTGTTTGGTGTGGGTCACTTCCGGGTGGAACTGCACGCCGTAGTAGCCGCGCTCGTCGTTGAACATGCCGGCGATCGGGCAGCTCGGGGTGCTGGCGAGGATGTGGAAGTCTTCCGGCATCTTGGTGACTTTGTCACCGTGGCTCATCCACACGTCGAGGCCGAACAGGCCGTCGGCGTCGATGTGATCTTCGATGCCGTCGAGCAGGCGGCTCTTGCCGACCACGTCAACGCGGGCGTAACCGAACTCACGCAGCTCGGAACCTTCAACCTTGCCGCCCAGTTGCTCGGCCATGGTCTGCATGCCGTAGCAGATACCGAAAACCGGCACGCCGAGGTCAAACACCGCTTGCGGGCAACGCGGGCTGTTGGCTTCGTGTACGGACTCGGGGCCGCCGGCGAGGATCACGCCTTTTGGTGCGAATTCGCGAATGGCATCCTCGTCCATGTCGAACGGATGCAGTTCGCAGTACACACCGATCTCACGCACGCGGCGGGCGATCAGTTGGGTGTATTGCGAACCGAAGTCGAGGATCAGGATGCGGTGAGCGTGAATATCGAGGGCCATGATTCAGTCTCGTCTAGTCAATCAGTAACAGTCGTGATTCAGAAACAACTCGGGGCTGAATAACACAGCCCCGGTTGCTTAACGATTTGCTGGAAGGCTCAACCTACGCGGTAGTTTGGCGCTTCTTTGGTGATCTGCACGTCGTGAACGTGGGATTCGGCCATACCGGCACCGGTGATCCGCACGAACTCAGGCTTGGTGCGCATTTCTTCGATGTCGGCGCTGCCGGTGTAACCCATCGAGGAGCGCAGGCCGCCCATCAGTTGGTGGATGATCGCGCTCAGGGTGCCTTTGTACGGCACACGGCCTTCGATGCCTTCCGGAACGAGTTTCTCGGCGCCTGCCGAGGAGTCCTGGAAGTAACGGTCGGAAGATCCTTGAGCCTGGGACATGGCGCCCAGCGAACCCATGCCGCGATAAGCCTTGTACGAACGACCCTGGAACAGTTCGATCTCGCCCGGCGCTTCTTCAGTACCGGCGAACATCGAGCCCATCATCACGCAGGAAGCACCGGCAACGATGGCCTTGGACAGGTCACCGGAGAAACGGATGCCGCCGTCGGCGATCAACGGTACGCCTGTGCCTTCAAGGGCAGCGGCGACGTTGGCGATGGCACTGATTTGCGGGACGCCGACACCGGCGACGATACGCGTGGTGCAGATCGAGCCAGGGCCGATACCGACCTTGACTGCGTCGGCGCCCGCTTCGGCCAGAGCCTTGGCGGCGGCGCCGGTGGCGATGTTGCCGCCGATCACTTGCACTTCAGGGAAATTCTGTTTGACCCAGCGCACGCGGTCGATCACGCCTTTGGAGTGACCGTGCGCGGTGTCGACCACCACCACGTCCACACCGGCATTGACCAGAGCAGCGACGCGGTCACCGGTGTCTTTACCGGTGCCGACCGCAGCACCAACACGCAGACGACCTTGATCGTCCTTGCTGGCCAGCGGGTAAGCCTTGGCTTTTTCGATGTCGTTGACGGTCATCATGCCTTTAAGGGCGAATTTGTCATCGACGATCAGCACGCGCTCGATGCGGTGCTTGTGCAGCAGTTCGCGTGCTTCGTCCTTGCTCGCGCCTTCCTTGATCGTGACCAGACGCTCTTTGGGCGTCATCACTTCACGGACAGTCGCTTCCAGACGGCTTTCGAAACGCACGTCACGGGAAGTGACGATGCCGACCAGGTCGCCATCGTGCAGGACCGGAACGCCGGAAATGTTGTGCATGCGGGTCAGTTCGAACAGATCACGTACCGTGGCGTCAGCCTCGATGGTAATCGGATCCTTGACCACACCGGCTTCGAACTTCTTGACCTTGCGCACTTCGGCAGCTTGCTGCTCGATGGTCATGTTCTTGTGGATAATGCCGATGCCACCTTCCTGAGCCATGGCGATTGCCAGTCGGGCTTCAGTAACGGTGTCCATGGCGGCAGAAACCAGAGGAATGTTCAGTTCGATGCCACGGGTAAGACGGGTCTTGAGACTGACTTCGTTAGGAAGCACCTCGGAATAACCAGGCACTAAAAGAATGTCGTCGAAGGTCAGAGCTTCTTGGCTGATACGCAGCATCGCGGGGGCTCCCGAGCGGGAAAATGGAAGCGCGCCATTATACTCAGACACCCCTGCATGCTCAATGTAAAACTTGTCTTATATCAATGTTGCTGATGTACGGAAAAATCCGCACCTACAGCTCGACTTTGACCCAGCTGACAGGTTGATCCAGCCAATCGGCGAATTCGTCGATGAAGCTCTGCTTGAACCCCGCCTCCAGCCAGTTGTTGAAGATGAAACCGAGGTTGGAAAATCCGCATTCCTGCAAGAACAGAAAGCCGTTGATGTCGTCTTCATGCCCGCATTCCGGGCAGGTGAAGTTGTCGGTACGCGCCGGCATCCACTCTTCGAGACTTTCGAACAGCGCCTCTCCGATTTCCTGACGGCATTCGGCGCAACCCGCTTCGCCGAGAAAACCCTTGGCCGGGGTGAAGATGCAGCGCTTGGTGACGATCTCCAGTCCATTGATCGGTTCGCCGAACGGCAGCGCCTGGGGATGCAGCACCACCGCGCGCGCGCCATCGGCAATCGCATAGGCCATGCGGTTGCCGGTGCGTCCGCAGGTGCTCAACTCTTCCTTGATGATGTTCTTGCGCACCAGCCAGCGGACGATCGCCCGGGCGCGGGGTTCGTGTACCGGCAGGTTGGAAATTTTCGGGACGATGATGCTTTGCGAGTTCATGGACAGTCCTGCGGTGTGGCTTCTGGCTTCATCGCTGGCAAGCCAGCTCCCACAGGATCTGCGCGAACCCTGTGGGAGCTGCGGGGCGACGACTCGACTTGCCAGCGAAGAGGCCCTAAAGGCCGGCAGCATAATCCCTGACGAAATCCGGTCAAGTGCTCAAATAGCGACCGATCAGCGCAAGTCCGCTGGCCAGCACCAGCCAGGTCACCAGCCGTACGAAGGCTTCGCGCGACAGACGCATGGTCAAGCGTCGCCCAACCCACAGACCCAGCGCCATGGCCGGCAGCAAACACAGCGCGAGCATTAATAAGCGTAGCTCGGCATATACCCCAGCGACGATGAACAGGCTCAAACGCACCACCGTGCTGCAACTGATCAGCGCACTTTGCGTCGCCCGAGCGGCCTCTTTCGGCAGACGACTGTTGAGATAGATCGCATATAAAAAGCCGCCACTGCCGAACAACGCTCCAAACAGTCCACCCACCGTCCCCATAGGCAGTGCCCACGCGGCGGACAACTGCGCAGGCCGTGCTTTGACCCACAAGCTGTAAATCGCATAGGCGCTGATAAACAGCCCCATCAACAGCAACAACAGATCGGATTTGAGGTTGAGCAGAAAAATCACCCCCAGCGTGCAGCCCACCGCCATGCACGGCAGCAGCCGCAGCAACTCGGGTTTCGCCACATCGCGGCGCGAGGGCAGCAGATTGCCGAACGCCGCGACAAAATCCAGCAGCACCAGCAATGGCACGATCTTCGACAGCGGCATGAACAGGATCAGAATAGGCCCCGCTATCAGCGCTGTGCCGAACCCGGCGATGCCAAACACGATGTAGGCCAAGGCTATGCCTGCCCCGATGACCAGCCAGTCCACCGTGCCAAAATTCCATTGACCGAACAAATCAACCAACATTTGTACTCATCCCTGTAGGAGCCGCCGTGCATTGATCGAGAGAATGCCATTAAACTGCGGCCCATGATTAAAGATCCCTTTGCAAGACTTGGCCTGGACCGTGAAGTCCTGACCGTCAGCCAGCTCAACGGCCGCGCGCGGGTGTTGCTCGAAGACGTGTTCAGCAATATCTGGGTCGAAGGCGAAATCTCCAACCTCGCCCGCCCGGCGTCCGGCCACATCTATTTCACGCTCAAGGACAGTGGCGCGCAGGTGCGTTGCGCGCTGTTCCGGCAGAACGCTGCGCGGGTGCGTCAGGCATTGCGCGATGGCTTGGCGGTAAAAGTGCGGGGCAAGGTCTCGCTGTTCGAAGGACGCGGCGACTATCAGCTGATCCTCGACACCGTGGAGCCGGCCGGCGACGGCGCGCTGCGTCTGGCTTTCGATGCACTGAAGGAAAAGCTCAGTGCCGAAGGTCTGTTCAGTGCTGAGCGCAAAGTGCCGCTGCCGGCGCATCCGCAACGCATCGGGATTATCAGCTCGCCAACCGGCGCGGTGATTCGCGACATCATCAGCGTGTTTCGTCGGCGTGCGCCGCAGGTGCAACTGACGCTGATTCCAACCGCCGTGCAGGGCCGCGAAGCCACCGCGCAGATCGTACGCGCACTGAAACTCGCGGATGCACGCGGTTTCGACGCACTGATTCTGGCGCGTGGCGGCGGTTCGCTGGAAGACCTCTGGTGCTTCAACGAAGAAGCCGTGGCCCGCGCCGTCGATGCATGCGTGACGCCGATTGTCAGCGCGGTCGGGCATGAAACTGATGTGTCGATCAGTGACTTTGTGGCCGACGTGCGCGCACCGACGCCATCGGCTGCCGCTGAACTGCTCGCGCCTGATTCCAGCCACTTGATCCGCCAGGTCGAAAGCCTGCATCGGCGTCTGGTGATGCGCATGCGTGACCGCTTGGTGCGCGATCGCATGCGCCTGGAAAGCATGGCCCGCCGTCTGCGCCATCCCGGCGAACGTCTGCGTCAGCAAGCGCAGCGTCTGGATGATCTGGACATGCGCATGCGCCGGGCTTTCGAGCGCCAACTCAATACCCGCCGCGAACGCTTGATCCGCTTGGAAACCCGCCTCGCCGGGCAACATCCGGGACGCCAACTGGCGATGTTGCGCCAGCGTCTGGACAGCCTGGCCGAGCGTTTGCCACGGGCCATTCGCGAAGGCCTGAAAAGTCGTCGTCTGCAATTGCAGAGTCAGATGCAGACGCTGCATGTGGTCAGCCCGCTGGCGACACTCGGCCGGGGTTACAGCATTCTGCTCGATGAGCGCGGCAACGCGATTCGCAACGCGGCGCAGACCCACACCGGCCAGCGCCTGAAAGCCAAACTCGGCGAAGGCGAACTGCAAGTGCGCGTCGAAGACAATCACCTGACGCCTGTCACCCTCTCTTTACTGGACTGATCCATGCCGCGTTTTCTCGCTCCGCTGCTGTTGCTCTGCCTGACCTTCAACGCCCACGCCGACAGTTACATCACCCGGCTTTTGAACAAACCGGTGCCGGGTGGCGTCGCCGTGGTCGATCTGGGCGCCGCCGCGCAAGCGCCGAAAGCCACCTATCAAGGCAAACCGGTGCTGGTGGTCAAGGAACAGAACAACTGGCTGGCGATTGTCGGCGTGCCGCTGACGGTCAAACCCGGCACCCAGCAAATCGCCAGTGCGGGGCGCAATCTGAGTTTCACCGTGGGTAACAAGAAATACCCGGAACAGCACATCACGCTGAAGAACACCCAGCAGGTCAATCCGAACCCGGCCAATCTCAAGCGCATCGAAGGTGAACTGGCGGAGCAGATCAAGGCTTATCGCAGCTTCAGCCCGAACACGCCAAGCAATCTGTTGCTGGATAAACCGGTCAACGGGCCGTTGTCGAGCAAGTTCGGTGTACGCCGCTTCTTCAATGGCGAGGAACGCAATCCGCACTCAGGTCTGGACTTCGCGGTGCCGGCCGGCACGCCGATCAAGACCCCGGCGGCGGGCAAGGTGATTCTGATCGGCAGCTACTTCTTCAATGGCAACACGGTGTTTGTCGATCACGGTCAGGGCTTTATCAGCATGTTCTGTCACATGTCGAAGATCGACGTGAAGGACGGCCAGCAACTGGCGCGTGGCGCAGTGGTTGGCAAGGTCGGCGCAACCGGGCGCGCGACGGGGCCGCACATGCACTGGAACATCAGCCTGAATGATGCGCGGGTTGATCCGGCAATTTTCATTGGCGCATTCCAACCCTGATTTATCGCTGGGGCGGATGGCGTCATCGCTGGCAAGCCAGCTCCCACAGGGTTTGCGGTAAACACGAATTTTGTGTCCCCCCTAATACCTGTTGGAGAGCTTAAGGTGAACACCAATTTTGTGTACACCCCAACCCCTGTGGGAGCGTGGCTTGCCCGCGATGACTGACTCACTGCCAGCAAAAATCCGCGGACATACCCCAAATCTCAATTGCGCCCCAACCGAACCTAACGCAAACATCAACAAGATCTTCCAACTTAAGCACAATAAAATCGCGCAAAACTCGCCTTTTCGGATATTCCTCTCAATTTTTTTCGACTGCTTGCCATCCTTTCCCCTCGCGGTTAGGGTTGAACGCATGAAAACCTCTCACACCCTCATTCAGCTTCGCCAGCACCGCAGCCTGTGCCTCGTCAGCGCACGACTGCCGGGCTGAATCGTTGCGCCTCGTCCGACACGTTTTTCCCAAACATTGGTTACACCGGCAGGCCGCCTCTTTTCGGCCCAGACAATAAGGAATTTCCCGATGAGCATGCTCAAAGATCCGTCTTCGAAATACCGCGCGTTTCCTGTGATCAACCTGCCGGACCGCACCTGGCCTTCGAAGACCATCGTCTCCGCGCCGATCTGGTGCAGCTCTGACTTGCGCGACGGCAACCAGTCGCTGATCGAACCGATGGATGCGGCGAAAAAGCTGCGCTTCTGGAAAACGCTGGTGCAGGTCGGCGTGAAGGAAATCGAGGCGTCGTTCCCGGCCGCTTCGCAAACCGACTTCGACTTCGTGCGTACTCTGATCGAAGAAGGCCACATCCCGGACGACACCACCATTCAGGTGCTGACCCAGGGTCGTGAAGACTTGATCGAGCGCACCTTCGAATCCCTGCGCGGCGCCAAGAAAGCCATCGTGCATTTGTACAACGCGACCTCGCCGTCGTTCCGCCGCATCGTCTTCAACCAAGACAAGGACGGGATCAAGGCCATCGCCGTCAACGCCGCCAAGCTTTTCGTCAAATACGCAGCCATGCAGCCGAATACCGAGTGGACCTTCGAATATTCGCCGGAAACCTTCAGCGCCACCGAGCTGGAATTCGCCAAGGAAGTCTGTGACGCGGTGATCGAGGTCTGGAACCCGTCGCCTCAGCACAAGATGATCCTTAACCTGCCAGCCACCGTTGAGTGCGCGACCCCGAACATTTATGCCGATCAGATCGAGTGGTTCGGACGTAATATCAACCGTCGTGACAGCGTGATCATCAGCCTGCACACCCACAACGACCGTGGCACTGGCGTTGCCGCCACCGAGTTGGGCCTGATGGCTGGCGCTGACCGTGTCGAAGGTTGCCTGTTCGGCAACGGCGAGCGTACCGGTAACGTCGATCTGGTCACCGTGGCATTGAACATGTACACCCAGGGCCTCGACCCGCAACTGGACTTCTCCGACATCGACGGCGTGCGTAAAGTCGTCGAAGAGTGCAACCAGATTCAGGTGCACCCGCGTCACCCGTACGTTGGCGACCTGGTACATACCGCATTCTCCGGCTCGCACCAGGATGCGATCCGCAAAGGTTTCTCCCAGCAGAAACCAGACACCTTGTGGGAAGTACCGTACTTGCCGATCGACCCGGCCGACATTGGCCGCAGCTACGAGGCGGTGATTCGCGTCAACAGCCAGTCGGGCAAGGGCGGCATCGCCTACTTGCTGGAGCAGGAATACGGCATCAGCCTGCCGCGTCGCATGCAGATCGAGTTCAGCCAGGTCGTGCAGGCCGAAACCGACCGCGTTGGTCTGGAGATGACCGCACCGCAGATCTACGCGTTGCTGCAGCGTGAATACTTGCAAGCCAACACTCCGTACGCGCTGGTCAGCCATCGCCTGCGGGAAGAGAACGGCAACAGCAACGTCGAAGTAGAAGTGGCGAGCCAGGGTCAGGGCGAAACCAATCTGCACTGGCGCGGCAAGGGCAACGGTGCGCTGGAAGCACTGGTGGCCGGCCTGCCGATTCCGGTGGAAATCATGGACTACAACGAACACGCGATCGGCGCGGGCACCAACGCCAAAGCGGCGGCCTACATCGAATTGCGTGTGAACGGCGAACGTGCAGTGCACGGCGTGGGCATTGATGAAAACATCACCACCGCCAGCTTCAAGGCGCTGTTCAGCGCGCTGAACCGCTCGCTGAGCCAGCCGGAAGCCAAAGCGGCGTAACGCTTTGCTGAAACGCAAAAGGCCCCGGGGTTCGTACCTCGGGGCCTTTTTTTGCCTGATGGTTTTATGCTGAGTTTGATGGCCCCATCGCGGCATTGGTATCTACACATCTCCCGATCCTGGTCTATAAAGGGACGGCATGGATATCAAATGACTGGGCTAGATGCCCGCCTGATAAAACGATACGACGAGTTAGT